>JAJZMN010000234.1 GCA_021850345.1 Actinomycetes bacterium
TACACGGAGGGCGGCGCGCCGACCTACGGCTCGATGACAGGGACCCCCCTCACCGCGCCGGTCGTCGGGATCGCTGCGACTCCCGACGGCAGGGGGTACTGGCTCGTCGCAGCCGACGGCGGCATCTTCACCTTCGGTGACGCTCGCTTCTACGGCTCGACCGGCGCCATGCGCCTGAACCAGCCCGTGGTGGGCATGGCAGCGACGCCGACAGGTGGCGGCTACTGGCTCGTCGCAGCGGACGGCGGCATCTTCACCTTCGGTGACGCTCGCTTCTACGGCTCGACCGGCGCCATGCGCCTGAACCAGCCCGTGGTGGGCATGGCAGCGACGCCGACAGGTGGCGGCTACTGGCTCGTCGCAGCGGACGGCGGCATCTTCACCTTCGGAAACGCCACGTTCGACGGCTCGCTGGGCGGCGCGACACTCCAGTCGGGCATCGCCAGCATGGCAGTGACATCGGCAGGAACCGGCTACTGGCTGCTCGAGTGGAACGGGACGGTCTTCACCTTCGGCACCGCGCAGTCCTACGGGGAGCCGACAGGATCCCCGGCGGCGAGCCCCTTCAAGCAGCTCGTCCCCACGTCGACAGGAAAGGGCTACTGGCTCTTGGAGCCCGACGGGTTCAACTACTCCTTCTCCTCGCCGGGCCCGACAGGCGGCTACCCGGCGATCGTCGCCGCCGCCGCGTCCCAGATCGCTCCCGATCCGAACAACGGTTACTTCTGCAACCCGTACGGGACATGCGAGCCGTGGTGCGCCCTCTTCGCCACCTGGGCCTGGCAGAAGGGCGGGGTCCCGATCCCGTCGTACGCGTTCGTCGGGAACATCTACACGTGGGCTGCCGCGAACGGCAGCGTCCTCGCATCCAACGCCATGGCGGTCCCTGGCGACGCCATCCTCTATGGCACGGGCCCCCAGAACGTGACAACGGCGGTCCATACCGGGATCGTCGCCCAGGTGTGGCCCGACGGCGCCGTCGACACGATCGAGGGCGACGCGGGGCCAGGCGTCACAGGACATCTTGCGGTCGTCGTGAACGGACCATTCCTCCCCGCCGACGCGGTGGCGTTCGCCAACTACCCCGTCTTTGCCATCGCGCAGCCCTGAGGGATCGTCCGTGGCGCCATGCGGCGCGCGAGCGAGCGGGCCCTCGGTAACATCGGGCGGGAGGAGCCACCATGCCGCACTACGACTTTCGCTGCCGGACCTGCGGCGCCGTCTTCGAGGAGCGGCGTCCGATGGTCGATGCCGACGCGCCCGCCACCTGTCCCGAGGGCCACGTCGGTGCAGCGCGCCTGCTGCCCGTCTTCGCGATGACCGGGAGGGCTGACGCCCACGAGCCCGGGGCCGTGAGCGCGTGCGGGGCGCCGATGGCAGGCGGCTGCGGCGGCGGCTGCGGCTGTCACGCAGGCTGACGCGCGCTCGGGAGCCCCCGCGCGCGAGAGGTCCGGGATCACCGCGCTCTTTTCTTCCAGGTCGTCCGATCCCGGCGACGAGCAGTGCCGAGCGTCGTGGGCATCGGAGTCTTGTTGCCGGGAATGCAAAGATGGGTCATGCCAGACGTGACCGCACTGCTCGCCGCGCGGCTCCAGGCGGCCTTCGACAGGTTGTCGCCCGGCGCGGACCCCGTGCTCCGACCCTCCGACCGAGCCGACTTCCAGGTCAACGGAGCGCTGGCGCTGGCGAAGCAGCTCGGCCGTCCGCCCCGCGCGATCGCCGACGCCGTCGTGGCGACCGCCGAACTGTCCGATATGTGTGAGCGGGTGGAGGTGAGCGGCCCGGGGTTCGTCAACATCGTCTTGTCGGAAGAGTTCCTCGTGCAGCGCGTGGCAGAGATGGCCACAGACCCCCGGTTGGGGATCGAGGCGGTGCCGGTCCCCGAGGTGGTGGTCGTCGACTATTCGGCGCCGAACGTCGCCAAGGAGATGCACGTCGGCCACCTGCGCTCGACGGTGATCGGTGACTCGCTCTGCAGGATCCTCGGGCATCTCGGCCACCGGGTGGTTCGCGAGAACCACGTGGGTGACTGGGGCACGCCGTTCGGTATGTTGATCGAGCACCTGAACGACCTAGGGGAGGCGACGGCCGTCCACGAGCTGTCCGCGGGCGATCTGAACAGCTTCTACCAGGCGGCACGCCGCTCCTTCGACGCTGATGAGGTCTTTCGCGAGCGTAGCCGTCGCCGCGTGGTGCTCCTCCAGTCGGGGGATCCCGAGACGTTGCGCCTCTGGCGGGTGCTCGTCGACCAGAGCATCGCGTACTTCGACGAGGTCTACGCCAAGCTCGGTGTCCTGCTCACCGACGACGACATCCGCGGCGAGAGCTTCTACAACCCTCTGCTTCCCTCCGTCGTCGAGGACCTCAGGGCGAAGGGGCTGTTGGTGGAGGACGAGGGCGCGAGATGCGTATTCCCGCCCGGGTTCACGAACCGCCACGGCGATCCGTTGCCGCTCATCGTCCAGAAGTCCGACGAAGGGTACGGCTATGCCGCGACCGATCTGGCGTGCATTCGCGACCGGGTCGACCGGTTGGGCGCGACGCGCATTCTCTACGTGGTGGGCAGCCCGCAGGCGCAGCACCTCGAGATGTGCTTCGCGGTCGCCAAGATGGCGGGATGGCTCCGCGAGGGGGTCGAAGCCGAGCACGTGAGTTTCGGGCACATCCTGGGTTCGGACCACAAGATGCTTCGCACGCGCGCCGGGGCTTCGACGAAGCTCGTCGACCTCCTCGACGAGGCCGTCACCCGGGCGTCCAGCGCGATGACCGAGCGCGGTCGCGACGAGGACCTTTCGGAAGCCGAACGCATCGCCGTCGCCCGGGCGCTCGGCATCGGAGCTGTGAAGTACGCGGACCTCTCGAACGACCGCACGCGCGACTACGTCTTCGACTGGGACCGGATGCTCGCCTTCGAGGGCGACACGGGGCCGTACCTGCAGTACGCGCATGCGCGCATCCGCTCGATCTTCCGGAGAGCTGCGGCCGGCGGAACGCCGCCAGCCGAGGCCGGCACCGTCGTGGATGCCGAGGTGCCTGACTCGACCGCGCCGGTGTCGCTCGCAGCGCCCCAAGAACGCGCGCTTGCTGTCGCGCTGCTGGGTTACCCCGCGGCGCTTGGTGCCGCAGCGAAGGACGCCGAGCCGTCGAAGCTGTGCGCGTACCTCTACGAGCTGTCGAGCGCGTTCACCACGTTCTACGAGCACTGCCCGGTGCTACGGGCGCCCGACCGCGCCACTCGCGAGAGCCGGCTCGTGCTCGCCGGCACGACGGCGCGGGTCCTTCGTGAGGGCTTGAGCCTTCTTGGCATCGAGGCTCCAGAGCGCATGTGAGCGCCACGCGAGTGCCTCGACCGCAGGACCTGGGCGCCCGAAGGCGTCGGGCACGTGAGCTGCGCGCGATCGCGTTGTCGGCCCGAGTGGGTAAGGTTTCTTGTGGTGCCATCGGTTGCAGCCGGCTTCGACTGTGGGGAGTGGAGGACAGCCGACCAGCGGTACCGGCTGGGGGAATGAGGATGACGGCAACGGCAGGGGAACCCCATGCAAGCACTCCGAGACCGCAGTAACCGGCCCGCGCGGCGCTCGTGGACGCCGTGGCTCGTCGCAGGCCTCGTGGTCCTGTTCGCCGCCGCAGGCGGCATCGCGTACGCAGCGACCGCTTCCAAGCAGAAGTCGGCGGTGCAGTGCGGCGTGGGCACTTCGTGCTCTTCCTCGGCCACATCGGGCGCGGTCACCGACTCGGCGACCAAGACGATCAGCGTCGTCTCCACTTCGCCTGCCAGTGGGTCGACAAACGTGCAGCCGAACAGTCGGGTGACGGTGAAGTTCTCCAGCGCGGTCGCCGCGAACAGTCCTACGCCGACGATCACGCCGAACGTGACAGGCAGCTGGGCACATGTCGGCGAGGACCTCGTGTTCACTCCGGCTCGCTCGCTCGTGCCGTACACCAAGTACACCGTGACGATCCCGGGCGGCGCCAGCGGCGTCGTGGGGGTCGGCGGCGCCCATCTCCGCTCGTCGACGACGGTGCCTTTCACCGTCGCCGCCGGCAGCGTGCTCCGCCTGCAGCAGCTCCTCGCCAAGCTCGGCTACCTCCCGCTCACCTTCTCCGGCACGACACCGGCGCCCATCGACATGGCCCTCCCGCAGCCTGGCACATTCAGCTGGAAGTGGTCCTCGCTGCCCTCGGCGCTGACCTCCCAGTGGGTCGCCGGCTCGGCGAACCCGCTCACCAAGAGCGCGGTGATGATGTTCGAGACACAGAACGGCCTCTCGGTCGACGGCATCGCGGGTCCGATCGTGTGGACATCGCTTCTGTCCGACGCTGCGACCAACAAGGCGAACAGCGAGCCCTGGACCTATGTGCTCGTCACAAAGACAATGTCTCCGAGCGAGCATCTCACAGCGTGGGTGAATGGCACGCTGCAGTTCCACGACGTCCTGGTCAATACCGGCGTGCGTGGCGCGACAACGAGGAACGGCACCTTCGAGGTGTTCGAGCACGTCCGGGAATCCCACATGTCGGGCACCGACGTCACAGGGACGCATTACACAATTCCGACAGTGCCGTGGGTCAGCTACTTCAACGGCGGCGATGCCTTGCACTACTACCCGCGCGCGTCCTACGGGTTCCCCCAGAGCAACGGCTGCGTCGAGATGCAGCTCGCGACAGCCCAGGCGCTGTGGCCGGACACCCCGATCGGTACGCTGGTCACGGTCCAAGGGCCCACAAACGGCGGGACATCAGCGAAGAACACAACACCGGCGCAAGTGAGTGCGGGCGCGACCTCGCCGACCCCGACCACCTCCACCACGACGAGCGCGTCGGCAGCTGCTGCGACAACGTCGACCACGACGACGGCGGCGCCCGCGGGCTGACCGCCTCGTCGGGCCCGAGCCCGGGGCCGCTGCCCGAGCTGCTCGTCGTCGGGGTCGCTGGCGTGCCAGCCCGGTCAGAGGATCCACTCCCGTGCCTTCGTGCAGGGTGCGGGGTTCGCCACCTGCAGAACGGTGCAGCTGACTCCAACGCTCCCCGAAGTGGTATCTGCCAGCACGCCGTCGATCCTCGGCTTCGTGCCTGAGAAGACATGGAGCGCGAGTGGCTTCGGACGCTGGCACACGAAACCGATCGCATCGGCGACCTCGTGGACCGCGATGACCGGGAGAATCGGACCGATGATCTCATCGTCGACGACCGGATCGTCTGGCGCCACGCTGGTGAGCACGGACGGCGCGATGAACCGGTCGTCGCGCGCGGTATCGCCCCCGATCGCCACCTCTGCCGCGCTCGACGGCAAAAGCCCGGTGAGCCGCCGCAACTACTCGCGTTGGCCAAGGTTGGCTGCGGTTACCTCACCGGCCAAAACCATCGAGACATCCAATGCAAGTGGTCCAACCGGCCCCGTCGGGTACTAGATGATCGTGCATCGGCTCGTGCGACCGTCGGTCCTCGTCTTCGACGTCATCGAGACTCTCTTCTCCCTCGAACCGATTCGCCACCGGCTCGTCGACGCGGGGTTTCCGCCGACGGCGCTCGATTGGTGGTTCGCGGAGGTCCTTCGCGGCGGGTGTTCGCTCGCTGTGCTCGATCGGTTCGAGCCGTTCGCCGACGTCGCGACGACTACGCTCAGGTCGCTCGTCGCCCGCGCTGGGATCGCCGTCGAGGAGTCCTGGCACGACGAGGTCGTCGGGGAGATGTCCTCGCTGCCGGCGCATCCCGACGCTGCCCCGGCGCTCGAGATGGCCGTGAACGGCGGGATGCGGGTGCTCGCGCTCACGAACGGCTCGCTCGAGGTGACCCAGGAGCTCTTCGCCCGTGCCGGGCTCGACGAGATGGTGGAGCACATCGTGTCGATCGAGGAGTCGCGGCGCTGGAAGCCGCGTCCCGAACCCTACTTGCGGGCCGTCGCCGTGGCGAACGAGGAACCGAGGAACGTCGCACTCGTCGCCGTGCATGCGTGGGACATCGCGGGGCATGCGACGCGGGCCTCACCACCGGCTGGGCAAGCCGCCACGAGCGCGTACTGCCGCGCTGGGTGGATCCTGACGTCGTCGCCGGGACGGTCGACGCAGTGGTGGGCGAGCTGCTGGCGCTCGGCTGAGGCCAGTCGGTCAGGCCCCGGTGCCGATGCCGCCGACGATGTCATCGACGGTGGCAATGGCGGCCAGTGAGCCGACGAAGTCGGCGTCTCCGAAGGAGAACACCCCGCCGTCGGCACCCACGAGCCAGTAGCCGGCTGTGTTCGCGGTGGGGACGAGGTCGACGACCGGTCGGTTCGGTGCGACCCCCACTTTCGGCAGTGAGCCGAAGCTCTTCGCGCTCCCGAACCCTTCGACGGCGCCGTCGGCGGTGACCGTCCAGTACCCGCCGCCTATGTGAGCGGGCGCGATGCCGGTGACGGGTGACCCGCCCGTGGCGACTGTCCCGAGGTGTGCAGCTGCCCCGAAGGCGTAGACCTCTCCGCTCGAAGCGACGAGCCAATAGCCGTTCGAGCTGGCTGTGACGGCCATGCCGACGACATCGTCCACCCGCACGCCGTCGCCCGGCAGCGAGCCGAGATAGGGGGCGTCACCGAAAGCGAACACCCCGCCGTCCGCGCCGACGAGGTAGTAGCCGTGCTCGTCCGCCATCGCCACGATGCCGACGACCGGCGCGCGCGGTACCACGTGGATGCCAGGCAGCGACCCGTAGTATCCCCCACCCATGCCGGCAGGATCGAAGGCGAACACGTCGCCCGCGGCGCTCGCGACGTCGTAGCCAGTTGCCGGGGAGGTCGTAGCCGGCGGTGTCGGCGTCCCGGCGCCAGGGGCGCCGTAGTAGATCTGGACTTCCCTTGTTGCTGTCGGTTGCACTGTGCCCGGGTACGCGATCACCTCGCGTTGCTCGTTCACCATGTCGACCGGCCGGAGCACGGCAGCGGCCGGGTCCGTCTCGACAGTCTGCATGTCGGTGAAGCGGACGGAGTGGAAGTCCGCCAATGTCTCGATGCGTGTGCGCACGGTCGGCGCTTCGACGATCCACTCGGCAGTTGTCGTTGTCCCGTGGTACGCAAATGTGCCCGAGGCTGTCCATCCTTGGGTGACGTCGTCGATGTCGATGCGCCACAAGCCGGGGCGGACCTGGGCGACCGACGCATGCATCTGGTCACCGGCCGCCACCTGCATCGGGCGCCCTGTCGACGGGTCGACCACGGTGACGGCGGGGCCGGGCAGGATCTCGTACCAGACGCTGTCGGTGGTCCGCCCGCCGTCAGTCGCCTGGTCCGTCCCCGTCTGGATGAGACCGCTCGCACTCCGCGAGCCACCCCCGACACCGATCCACTCGGCCGAGTCACGGGAGGTCGCCGACGCCAGGACTGTCGGCACCACCCACGTGCCGCTGACCGCGCGAACGGTCGATCCCGTCGAGAGCTCGCCCGCCCAGTTCAAGGTGTCGAACGGCTCGGTCGTCGTCGCGGCGTGACGTCGCTGGCTGTTCGCCGGTGGTGTGCGGACCCAGCGCGCCGGGTCGGGGCCGCGCGCCGGACGCACCGTAGCTGCCGGACTGACAGGCGGCGCCGTGCCGAGCGTGACGTGGAGCGGTCGGCTGTCGCGTGCGGCGCCGGCGACCTGCGCGCCAACGACGACTCCCGTGCCCACCGAGAGCGCCACACACAGCCCGAGGACCAGCGCGCACGTCGAGGGCACCTTGGGGTCGTCAGAGATCCTGGACGTCTTGGAGGTACGACTCGGGAGCCGCCAGGCCCACGGCATCCCCGTTGCACGTCGGACATGCCGCACTGCCCGGACACCGTACAACGTCGGTTCATCGGCCGCGCTGGAGCGGCCGAGCCCGCTACGTGTCCAGCCTAAGCAGGTCCTCGATCGTCTCGCGGCGCACGACGACGTCGGCCGTACCGTCGCGCACGAACGCGACGGCAGGGCGTGGCACCTTGTTGTAGTTGGAGGCCATCGCGTAGCCGTACGCGCCGGTCACCGGCGTCGCGAGCACGTCGCCGACGGCGGTGTCGGCGGGCACGTTCGCTTCGTCGACCACGACATCGCCCGCCTCGCAGTGCTTGCCGACCACCCGTACACGACGCGGCCGTGGCGACGCGACCTCTCGAGGCAGGAAGGCCTCGTACCCGCTCCCATAGAGGACCGGGCGCGGGTTGTCGCTCATGCCGCCGTCAACCGCCACGTAGGTGCGGATGCCGGGGAGCTCCTTCACGGTGCCGATTCGATACAGCGTGATACCGGCGGTCGCCACTATGGATCGACCCGGCTCCGCGGTGATGCGCGTCGCGGGGTCGACCCCCGCTCGATGGCAGGCATGCCGCGTGGCGTCGGCCCATGCCTGCTGGCTGGGTGCGCGCTCGTCGTTCACGTAGGCGACACCCAGCCCACCGCCGACGACCAATTCGGGCAGACAGAGCTCCGCGGCGAAAGCCCCGAGGGTCGCGGCGGCTTCCTCGAAGTGCGCCACGTCGAAGACCTGACTCCCAATGTGCGCGTGGAGGCCCACGAGCTGCACGCCGGGGAGCAGCTCGAGCGCGGCGACCGCCTTGGACGCCGCGCCCGATGCGACCGAGAAACCGAACTTCGTGTCCTCTTGGCCGGTTCGCACGAATTCGTGGGTGTGCACTTCGACGCCCGGGGTCACGCGGGCGAGCACCTTCGGACGTTCGCCTCCAAGGGCGCCAGGTGATACGTCGGTGAGGCGCCCGATCCGCTCGATCTCGTCGAACGAGTCGACGACGATGCGGCCCACTCCCGCCGACAGGGCGGCAGCGAGCTCCTCGTCGGACTTGTTGTTGCCGTGCAGGACGAGGCGCGACGCCGGTACCCCTGCCGCGAGCGCGACCCCGAGCTCGCCCGCCGTCGACACATCGAGGCACATGCCCTCTTCGTGCGCGAGGCGTGCCATCGCCTTGCACAGGAACGCCTTGGTGGCATATGCGACGCCGTCGCCCCATGCCGAGACCGCATCACGGCAGCGCGCACGCAGCTCCGCCTCGTCGTAGACGAACAGGGGGGTGCCGAGCTCGTCCGCGAGCGAGACCAGGTCAACGCCCCCTATCAGTAGCTGGCCGTCGTCACCGACGGTCGCGGTGCTTGGGAGAAGGTGAGCAGCAAGGGGGCTCCCAGATGCGGCGGGCGTCACTGTCGTGTTGCGCTCTCCGATCGACATGGAGGGGCAGGTTATGTCAGTGCGCAGGCAGCAGGAGCGCCAGCGACCGATGACGGCAGGGACACTCCGGCCTCGCGGGGCTGACCGCGGCGCGGGTCGACCGGCCGGGGTGGCCGCCGGCCGGGCTACGATCGGTCCTTGCCACGGGCGTCGGTGCGGCGCTTCGCGTGGCGAGCCCCCGTAGCTCAGTGGATAGAGCACCGGCCTCCGGAGCCGGGAGCGCAGGTTCGAGTCCTGCCGGGGGCGCCGATCGCGTGACCAGCAGCTTCACAGCACCTGCCCGTCCAGGGCGCGAACCCG
>JAJZMN010000244.1 GCA_021850345.1 Actinomycetes bacterium
ACGCCCTACGGCCAGCAGACGCCCTACGGCCAGCAGACGCCCTACGGCCAGCAGACGCCCTACGGCCAGCAGACGCCCTACGGCCAGCAGACGCCCTACGGCCAGCAGAGCCCGTACGCCCCGCCGCAGTCCCCTCCCTTCGCCTGGCCGTATGTGCCGCCCGCTCGGGCCCGGGCGCCGCTCTCGCCGGAGGAACGGCGACGGCGGACGCGCCGAGCGCTCGCGTTCGCGGGCGTGCTCGTCATCGCGGTCGGCGCAGGCATAGGCATCGGCGCCGAGATTGCACCGACAACCCCCGCCGCGACGGCACGCAACCTGGTCAACAGCGCGATCTCGGCTGCCACGAAGGCCGGGAGCTACCACTACGTCGAGCGCTCGACAGCCCTCGGAGTGCCTGACGACATCAAGGGAGATGCCGCACCGAACGGTGGCCGCCAGGTGATCTTGCAGCGCTGCAGTGGCGGGACAACGTTCTTCCACCTCCGCCTCGTCAACGGTGTCGTCTACTTCAATGGCACACGCACCGCGGTCCTCGACCAGCTCGGCGTGCCCCCCGCTCGGGCGTCGTCGGCCGCAGGAAAGTGGGTGAAGGTGGTGAAGGGGGACAAGATCTACAGCACACTGGCCGACGGCATCACCACGCGCTCCAACATCTCCCAGCTTCACGGCGCCCTCATCCCGCTGTCGACCAAGAAGACTCAGGGGTCCTCCACCGAGGTGCTCGGCGCACTCTCGAGGGCAAAGCACCGCTTGATCGGTACTGCAGCACTCGTCCTCGACAGCGCCGGAAGGCCGACGTCGCTGCGCGGCTCCGCCTCGACGACGACAGGCAACCACTACGTGGTGGCGTGGACGTTCAGCCGATATGGCGAGTCGGTCCCGGTGAAGGCGCCACCGAACGCCGTGCCATACGGCTCGCTCCACGCGACGCCGACGAAGACCCTCTGCCGCTGATCACCGCGGCCGGCCCAGCGACGACAACTCGGGTAGCCGCCCCACCCTCATGAGCGCAGGGTTCTCTCGAGGAAGTCGAGGGTGACCGGCCAGGAGGCCGCGGCGGCTTCAGGATTGGAGAACATCGGAGCAAAGGAGTTCTCGAAGGCATGGCCGGCCTGCTCCTGCACCACCACTTCGGTACCTGGTCGCCCCGCGAAGACCGCGGTGACCGCGTCGATCTCGTCACGGGGGATATAGGGATCGGCTCCGCCGAAGTGGAACAGGACCGGACAGGTGATCCGGTCGGCGAGGTCGAGCTCCGACGCGATCCCGGAGCCGTAGTAGGAGACGCACGCGTCCGGATCCGAGGCGGCGGCCACCTCGTACGCGAGCCGCCCTCCCAGGCAGTAGCCCAGGACCGCCACCTTGCCGGTGACCTCCGGGAGCGTCCGGAGGTGTCTCAGCGCAGCGACGAGGTCGCCGGTGGTGACGTCTTTGGGGATCTCCGAGAACCGGCCCATGTAGCCGAACGCGACCTCGAGCGCCGCCTCGTCGTGTGCCAGTGACACGTTGCGCTCGACGCGCCAGAAGACGTCTGGGACGAGCACCGAGTAGCCGAGCCCGGCGAGCAGCGTCGCCTTGGCCTGGAGGAACTCCCCCACCCCGTAGATCTCCTGAAGGAGGAGGATGCCCGGACCGCCCTCCTTGGAAACGAATGCGTGGGCGTCGAACCACTCCCCTGTCGGGGCGGCGACGCGCTCGTTTCTCGTCGCGACACTCATGGCCGGCTCAGCGTAACGAGGGAGCAGCGATCACGCCATCGTGGCGACAGTCACGCCATCGTGTCGACGATCTCGCGGATGATGTCGACCGTCGTGTCGGGATGCAAGAGGGCGAGCCGACCGGTCGGCTCACCCTCCCACGTGGTCGGGGTTACGAACGCCACCTGGTCCGTGAGCAGCTGCGAGGACCAAGCCTCGTAGTCGGCTCTAGCCCAGCCGTTCCTTCGGAAGAGCACGACCGAGAGCGTCGGCTCGCGCACGAGCTCGAGGTAGGGCGTCTCGGAGATCAGCGACGCCGCGTCCCTCGTGTTGGCGAGCACGGTCTCGACCGCGTCGCGATAGGCGTTGGTGCCGTACACGGCGAGTGAGAACCACAGCGGCAAGCCCCTCGCGCGCCTGGTCAGGTGGTACGCGTAGTCGGTCGGGTTCCACGGCACATCCGCCGCAGGGACCTCGTCGCCCGCGTCACCCTCGTCGAGGCCGGGCAGCGTCTCGTGGATCACGTCGAGGTACGCCGCGTCCTGGGTGTGGACCGCTCTCGCGAGCGCCGGCTCCCGGTAGAGCAGGGCTGCGCAGTCGTACGGGCCGAAAAGCCACTTGTGGGGGTCGACCACGAGCGAGTCCGCGTGCTCGATCCCCTCGAACATGCCCTTGGCAGTCCGGGAGAACAGCGCGCCCCCGCCGTACGCGGCATCGACGTGGAACCACAGGGCCCTGCGTCGCGCGATTGTCGCCACGGCGTCGAGGTCGTCGACGATCCCCGCATTGGTGGTGCCGGCGGTGGCGACGACGCCGACGACGTCCGCCGCGCCGCGCTGGCCGGAGCTGAGCGCGGTCTCCAGGGCCCGGCCGGTGAGCCGGTGATCTTCAGCCGGTACGAGAAACGGCTCGACGCCGAGCACGCGTAGAGCCTTCCCGACCGAGGAGTGCGCCTCGTCCGTGCACGCGACCTTCGGGCGCTCGGTGTGGTGCCCACGCAGCACGGCGGTGTCGCGGGCGACCATGAGTGCCGAGAGGTTCCCCGCGGATCCGCCCGCCACGAAGCAGCCTCCGGCGCCCGCCGGCATCCCGGCCAACCGGGAGATGACGCCCAGAGCCTGATTCTCCGCAGAGACCGCCCCGGCTGCTTCGAGCCAAGAGGTCGCATGTAGCGAGCTGCTCGAAACCACCATGTCGAACAAGAGACTCGCCTTCGTCGGCGCAGCCGGGATGAACGAAAGGAATCTCGGGCTGTCCGACGACATCACCGCAGTCGCGAGCTGGTTCGCGAAGAGGTCGAGCACCCGGGCGGGATCGTTGCCCTCAGGGGTGATGAGCCCGTCGAGCACATGGTGCAGGGGGGTGGCGTAGCCGCCGTAGTCGAGTGGCACCGGGTCCAGCGCCAGCCTGTCGCGGCAGTAGCCGAGGACGAGGTCTGCAGTCTTCTCGTCGAAGACGAACATGGGGTTCCGCATCGTTGGCGTCGCTCTCTCCTGGTCAGCTCTATTCGTTCGTCGCAACTCGTTCTGATGGCGCGTACGCGACGGCCGGCGGCCCGCGGCACGCTCCTCCGCTCCGCGCGCCCGGCGTCCGCCGCCGCCACGGCCCTCGGCATGCCAGTGTCGCAGCCCCTGGCCGTGCGGGCCACCCGCGGGGGCCCGGGTCACGCGGCTGCGGACTTCGGCCCAGGGCGTCCTGCTCCGAGGTCGGTACTCACGGCTCGGTTGCTCGGGCTTGGAGCCTCGGGCTTGGAGCCTCGGGCGCGGCGAGAGCGCAAACGATCACCCTGTCCGCCATAGGGGCGGCGTGGCCCGCAAGAGCGCAAGAGGTTGCCGGCAGGGCCCTGACGTCGTGAGGAGGGGCGATAGGCTGACCCGACTCCAGGCGGCGTGGCCGAGTGGTTTAGGCAGGGGCCTGCAAAGCCCCGTACACCGGTTCGATTCCGGTCGCCGCCTCTGGTTAGTTGTTGCTGGTCACAGCCAAATTCGAGCGCCCGTTCTCAGTCCGGCCGGAACGCCAACCTCGCGTCAGCCCCGCGCCAAGCTCACCCTGCTGTCTACCGGCGTCGTTCGCCTTCAGAAGGGCACTGCGAACTGAAGCCGTCACTTGCCCGCGCCGCGCGGCAATCAGGTCAGCGGTCCAGTCGTCGACGAAGCTGGGCGCAGGCACGGAGGATGGACGGCATCCGAGATGGAGACGACCGACCTACGATCCCCGAGGTCAAGGTTCGAGCCTGGGGGAGGCATGCGAGGGTCGATGTCCGCCGTCCTTCCAGCTGAGCTTCCCACCGAGGTGGCGACATCGCGAGTCGCCCTCGCAGGACGCGACATCCGGTCGGTCATCGCGCCCTGGCTGGCCGCAGCGCTCCCAGGGCTCCTGCTCCTTGGCATCGTCTTCCTCCAGCTCTCGAGGGGCTGGGCACCGATCTCGGACGACGCGGTGATCGCCACTCGGGCCTGGGACGTCCTGAGCAAGGCGGTCCCGCTCGTCGGCCAGGCGACCCTTGCGCACGGCCCCAAGGGCCGGGCCGTGTACGACCTCGGACCCCTCTACTACTTCCTCCTCACGCTGCCCGAGCACGCGTCCCCGACCACCGGCCCGCTCTTGGGCGCAGCGGGGATCTGGCTGGCGGCCGCTGGCACCTTCGTCGTCGCGGCCCGGTCGGCATACGGGGCCACCGGCATGTTCGTCGCGTCCGCGACGCTCTTCCTCCTCGCATGGGAGGTGCCGACCGTCGTCACCGATCCTCTGTGGAATCCACACGCTGCGGTCATGTGGTTCCTCAGTGCCACGGCGTCGCTCCTCGCAGTCATCGGTGGCCGCCACCGTTGGTATCCCTTCGCCACCTTCGCTGCGTCCTTGGCCATCCAGGCCAACATCGTGCTTCTCGCACCGATGGTGGTGCTCTGGCTCGCCGCCACTGCGGCCGCCACCGCCGCCACCGCCACGATGACCGGGACCGCGGATACCCGCTTGGCGGTGCGCGTCCGGCGTGTAGGGCCGGGCGTTCTGGTCGGCATCGTGTGCTGGATCCCGACGGTCGTACAGCAAGTGGCGGGACGCTCGGGAAACCTCTCGTCCTTCACGTGGTACCTCTCGCACCACGCGTCGGTGGGGCTTGTCTTCGGTCTCAAGTCGATCGCCAGTGTGGTGGACCCTCGGATCATGGCGGCGGCCGTGCGCACGGGCTCCGTCGTCTTCACCTCGACATTCGTCGCCCAGGAAAGCCCGGTCGTGGGCATCCTCGTCATGTGTGTTCTCGGCCTTCTCGCCACGTGGTGCCTCACCCACAACCGCGCGGAAGGTCGGGCGCTCGGTGTTGCCTTACTGGTCGCGATCTCCTTCGTGTTCACCTTCGCCGACGTCTCGCCCGACGCACTGGGATCGGTCGACTATTTGTCCGTCGTCCTCATCGCCATGGCAAGCGTCTTTTGGATCCTGCTCATCCTGGCCGCACTGTCGGCGGTCCCTGATCGCTTCTCGGAACTGGCGCCCCGCTCCTTCGGTCCGCTCTCGTGCGTGCTCGTGGTGGCAGCAGCGGCGATGCTCCTGTCGCGTACGGTGGGCGTCGCCGACATGGCGACGAGCGCGAGCAGCCAATCCATCGTCAAGGACGCAACCGCGTACGTCGAGCAGCACGTGCCTCGTGGGCCCGTCGTGGCTGCGATTGCCGTCGACGGCCCTCGCCCCGAGGGGATCGCCGACTACGCGGACTCCGCGGGTGTTGCCTGGAACCTCCGTGTCGCGGGCTGGCGTCCCGAGATCTACGGCGCGCTATGGAGCGTCTTTGGCACAACGTACGCGGCGTCCCGAGGCGCATACGTCGTGGTCGCGCACGTCAGCGACGCCAACCAACGCATCCAGTCGATCACGGTCCGTCGACCTAGCTCCTGACCAAAGTGGCCGTGAGCGCGCGCCCGAGGCGACAAGGAGCAAGCGCCGTCCTCTGGGAGCATCGGAGGGCACCGCGACGGTTGCGGGAGAGCCGACTCGCGCTCGGAGGGTCGTTCAACGTGGCAAGCAACTGAGATGGGCGTCGTAGCGATCCCTCGACGCCGGACAGCGGCCAAGGATGCAACGAGGCCGGGCGGCGGGTCGTCCGTCTCCTACGCCCCTTCCCTCGACGGCGTGCGCGCCTTGGCCGTGCTGGGTGTCATGGCGTTCCACAGCGCCCTGCCGTTCCTTCCTGGTGGCTTCCTCGGTGTGGATGCCTTCTTCGTCCTGTCCGGCTTCCTCATCACGACCCTCCTCGTAGGCGAGTGGCGGCGTCTCGGGACGGTCCGGCTGCGCGCCTTCTGGGCGAGGAGGGCGCGACGCCTGCTCCCCGCGCTGCTCGTGATGGTCGTCTTCGTGGTCTGTTACGCGGCCTTCGTCGTGCCGAAGGGTACCTATCCGACATTGGGCCCCGACGCGCTGGCGACCCTCTTCTACGTCTCGAACTGGCACTTCATCGCCGCGGGTGGCAACTACTTCGTCCAGACCGGCGCGGTCTCTCCGTTGACCCACACCTGGTCGCTCGCCGTCGAAGAGCAGTTCTACATCGTGTGGCCCGTGGCTCTGCTCGGGCTCCTTCGGCTGTTCCGCCGCCTTGGCCCGTTGTTGTTCGTCGCCGTCGCCGGAGCCGTCGCCTCCGCAGTCGAGATGGCCGTGCTCTACAGGCAAGGAGACGCCCTTACCCGCCTCTACTACGGCACCGACACTCATGCGCAGAGCCTCTTGATCGGCGTCGCGCTCGCGGTCGCTCTGGCCATGCCGGTTCGGCGAAACGAGCCTGGCTCTAGCCCGGCCGAGGGGTGCTGGGGCTGGTCGCCGGGCACTCGCAGCTTGCGGGTCGTCGTGGCTGCGGCCGGCGTCGCAGGGCTCCTGGTCGACGCCGCATTCTGGTGGCGCGTTCCGTACGACAGCGCGTTCTTGTGGCAGGGAGGGTTCTTTCTCGTCGACGTCGGCACGGCGGCCGTCCTCCTCGCGGCCGTCTCCTTGCCTCGCGGTGCCATTGCCCGTGGTCTGGCTGTGGCGCCGCTCCGATTCATCGGCCGCATCTCCTACGGCGTCTACCTCTGGCACTTCCCGCTCTTCCAGTGGGCGGACCCGGCGCGTACCGGGCTCTCTGGATACGCGCTCTTCGGTGTGCGCCTCGCGATCACCCTGGCGGTCGCGACGGCGTCGTACTTCCTCGTCGAACAGCCGATCCGAAGCGGCATGCTTCTCAGGCGGTGGCGAGCGTGGATCGGGACGCCTGTGGCCGTCGGTGCAGTGGCGACCCTGGCTGTCCTTGCGACCGCTGGGGCGGGCATCGCTGCGCCTGTGGTGCCCACGTCGCCTCACGCGGCATCCAGAACGGGGCAGCAGGTTGTCATGGTCGTCGGTGACAGCACCGCCCTGACCCTTGGCATCGACCTTGCCTTTGCCGCCAGCGCCCGCCATGCCACGGTTGTCGACAAGGGCATCCTGGGGTGCGGAGTCGCCGAGATCAGCGAGGTGTCGTCGCAGGGCGAGACCCAACCGGCACGGGTCGCAGCGGCGTGCAATCCGACTTCACCCGCGGGTGAGCGGTGGCCGGCGCTGTGGAGAAAGTGGCTGAGGCAGTACCACCCCTCCGTGGTAGCGATCCTTGCCGGCCGGTGGGAGGTGAGCAATGTCCTGTGGCATGGGACGTGGACGAACATCACCCACCGTGCCTTCGCGAGCTATGTACGTCAGCAGCTCGAGCGAGCGGTCGTCATCTCCTCGTCCGGCGGGGCTCACGTCGACCTTCTCACCGCGCCCTGTTACTCAACCGGGACTGAGCCGGCCACAGGCCTTGTGACAGCGAACTCTCCGAGGCGGCTGGCGATCTACAACGACCTTCTCCGACGCGTTGCCGTTGACAGCGCGAGCAGCACGACGCTGGTCAACCTCAACGCACTGGTCTGCCCGAGCGGCCACTACCGGCAGACCATCGATGGCGTCACGGTGCGCTCCCCCGACGGAGTGCACTTCCCGTTCTTCTCGATGTCTGACCCGCACACAGCGGATCCAGACACGCTCGCACAGGTCCGGCGCTTCGGATCTTGGCTCGGACGGTCGCTGTGGCCGCAGCTTCTTGCGCCGAGCTCACCCCGGGTGAGCGGAGCCCCCGGCCATGGGCACTCGAAACGCTCCTTGGCCACGGAAGCGACTCTGCGAGCACGGTCGGCGGTGTCACGCCATCTGCAGTCCGGCGCCGGCGACTCCCTCTTGGTCATTGTCGGTCGCCTCAGAACGCGGCTTCATCCGGCGATCCACGACCGAACAGTGCGTGCACATTTCTGTCATGAGCTCTCGGTTCCCGGCTCCGCGGCCCGGAGCTCGAGCCTGAAGGCGTCGTAGTACGCCTCGTAGATGAGGTCGGACTCGCGCGCCCGCTGGTGGCGCAGGGCAGTGAGCACCGAGCCGAGGCGCTGGCGGGCGTCGGCGAAGTCGACGTCCTTGCCAATTCCACCTTTACCGCCCAGCTCTTGGCGGAGGCTCGAGATCATCTCTCGGAGCTTCATGTACTCGAGGCGAAGTGCCCGCGCCCGGTTGCGCATCCGCGGTTGGCTGCGGGAGAGGTCGGAGAGGAGGCTGTCGGGGCGCTCGGCGTTCGCGAGCTCCTCGGCGGTGACGGCCTCCAGTTCCCCGAGGGCTCCCAAGACTGCGTCGAGCCAGGTTCCTTCTCTTCTGGGGGCAGCTTCGCCGAGTGCTGCCTCGAGGCGGTGCATGGCCGAGAGGGTCCGGTCCTGGTCGACTTGGCGGGCGCGAAGACTGCTTCGCTGTTGTTCGGTGAACGCTGTGGCGTTCTCTTCGCTGTCCATCGCGCGCCTACCGAGTGCGCGCCCTCTCGCGGCTTCGTGCGAGCTCTGCCTCGAGGTGCTCGATGGTGGCTCGCAGCTTGCCGAGCTCTTGTTGGAGGGCCAGTACCTTCTTCACACCAGCGATGTTGAGGCCGTCGCTCGTCAGCGCGGCGATGCGGCGCAGGCGCTCGACGTCGTCGCCGCTGTAGCGGCGGGTGCCGCCATCGCTGCGCGCCGGCTGAACAAGGCCCTCGCGCTCGTAGATCCGCAACGTCTGGGGGTGCACTCCCGCCAACTCGGCCGCAACCGAGATGGCAAAGACGCCATGGCTGGCCTCGGGCCACTGCATCAGATCCCCCACCACGACTCGACGATGCGCCCCAGGAGGTCGGAGACCTCCTGGGTCCAGCGGTCTACCGGCGGAGCAGTGTCGTGCGCCTCTCCGCCCACCGGGTCGTGCCGCACCGGCCAGACGCCCAGAGGGACGTCGCGACGCCGAGAGCGCGACGTGCTCAAGAAGACGGGCTCACCT
The DNA here is from genome assembly GCA_021850345.1 of Actinomycetes bacterium. The sequence goes on from JAJZMN010000244.1 coordinate 9,021, forward strand.
TCGTGGTGGTGCCACGCGCCCTCTCCCACTCCGATGTCATCGCCGATGTCGTCGCCGGTGTCGTCGCCGCGCGAGACATGGTGCACCCGAACCTCGATCCGAGTACCTGCGAGCTGGCGGTCGTAGGCATCACGACGCTTCGGGTCGCCCAGCACCTCGTAGGCCTCGGTGATCTCCCGGAAGCGGGCGGCAGCGGTGGGATCCTCAGGGTGGGCGTCGGGGTGAGCGCCCATGGCGAGGCGCCGGTAGGCGCCGACGATGTCGTCGCGCGAGGCGCCC
>JAJZMN010000094.1 GCA_021850345.1 Actinomycetes bacterium
ACCGGCTCCCTGGGCTCGCCGGATTGCGCCTGGTCCAAGGGGCAGTCGCCGGCTTGCACGCGCCCGCACGGTGACGCACGGTCCCGCGCTCGCCCAGGCCTGAGGCGCCTGCTTTTGCATGAGTCGGATCGGGTACCATCAGCTGTCGGTGGTGACCTTCGTACTCGGACTGGTCCTGGGCGGGCTCATCATCGGGGCCCTCGGTCGCTTGGTTGTCCCGGGCCCGAATCCGATTGGAATCCTGCGCACGATCCTTGCGGGACTCGCTGGTTCGTTCCTGGGAGGCCTGATCGCACGTCTGGCTCTTGGGATCCGTTACCGGTACTCGTTCGTTATTGCTCTGCTACTTGCCGTCGTCTTCGCCGCTCTGTTCGTGTATCTCTTCGAACGGAGTCGCGGCTCCCGACGGCGCTGACCCCCGAAGTCGCTCAGGCGGGTGCGCAGCGCTGGCTCCCCTCGATCGTGACCGGTAGTCCCCCCTGTCGCAGGCCCCGTCGCAGGCGACGATTTCACCGTCGCTGACATTGGAGATCTGGAGCAGATCGGCACAACGCGAACGTCTGCATAGCGCAACTGTACCGACGCCCGCACACCTTGCACACGCAGCGCAATGTAGTAGGCCGCCTGCCCAAGGAGATCGGCGCCGGCGGCGACAAGCGACTCGCCACCATCTTTTCGGACCCCGACGCAGGCCGTGCCCTTGCGGCTGCCCGAATTGTAAGTCACCTCATCCGTGAGCACTCGCCGTTCCGTAGAACTCGCGTAGCACCCCCCACAGTTCCACGGATCGGACGTCCGGGACGCCCGGATCCCCCGGTCGCCGCGGCGCCGACCACGCGCCTCAGTGAGCCAACACACCCAAGGAGAGGAACTACAAAGTGAGAGAAAATGGGAATGACCGAAGGCGGTGGGCACGAACGCCACTGGCCGTCCTGGCGTCGCTGTTCGCCGTACTGGGTCTCACGGCCGGAGCCGTCCTGACCACGTCGGTCGCCTCTGCGGCGACTGCCACGGCTCCGCACGGCACAACAGGCACCACCATCAGTCCGCTCCAGTACAACTGTGGCAACGATGCGCCAACCTGCGGGCAGGTCGGCGAGAACTACGGCTACTACAACGGAAAGAACGTCGAGCTCCTTTACACGGAGAACTATTACTGCGCGCCGACAGTCAGCTCGAAGGACCCGACAACGGGTTGCGAGGCAGGCAAGCCGCCGGCGTCGACGGACCCGACGGGCACGTCGAAGGACGGCACGTCGCTCGGCAACACCACACATGCACAGACCCTGTACGTCGCGGTGCCCTTGTTCACACCGCATCCGCCGACGCAGTGCACGGCGACAGCTACGTGCATCGACCACCCTCCCACGATCGACCTGTCGGCTCTGGCGTCTTCCCTGACAAAGCCCGCGACAACACCCGCGTTCGACAGGGTTGGGCTTCCTGCTCATGACCACATCGTGGGCACTCGCGCGACAGACAAGCCGGTCTGGTGGAACGTCGACGTCGTCGCGACCAAGACAGCGACCGCCTTCGGCACGCTGAAGAGCGTCACAGCGATCAAGGCAGCCCTCGCAGCCGGGACCGCAATTTCGGCGCCGACCAACGTCTACCTCTTCTTCCAAGTGCTCCCGGGCACGGTTCCCCAGGCGACAGCGGCGAACCTCACAGCGACTGCACCGCCGGGACCTGCTGTAGCCAAAGCGCCGACACCGACACCCGCGGTCACACAGCGCGAGTCCGGTCAGACGTTCACCAATCTGAAGGACACATGCCCGTCGGATGCGCCGACGTGCGAGACAATCGGTACTTCCTACGACTGGATCGACGGCCAGACGGTCAGAGCGCTCTACACGGAGCAGTACTTCTGCGATAAGTCCGTCGCGGCGATGTCCGCGACTGGTTGCGAAGCAGGCGCTGCGGCGAACACCGTCCCTCCGGGCGTGGCCACAAAGACGGCACCGACGCCGACACACCCGTCCAACGCGAACATCGACCCGCTCTACATCCCACTTCCGATCTACACGACATCGACTCCGTCGTACCTGCAGTGCCCACCGAGTCCGACGTGCATCGACCACCCCCCGTCGATCGACCTCTCCCGGTTGGCCTCGGCGCTCGGGGTCAGCACATCGTCGAAGCTCGACACAGTGATGCTGCCGGGACACGATCACCTGCTCACGACGCGCAATGGCGACCAGCCGGAGTGGTGGGACGTGATCGTGATCCCCGTGACCTCGCCCGCCGGCCTCGAAAAGGTCCAGCAGGCGAAGTCCTACCAGGCCGTCAAGTCGCTAGAGGGCGTCAAAGGGAGCGGTATCGGCGGTGAAGTCGCGACCAACGTCTACCTCTGGTTCCAGACGCTGCCCGGGTCGACCTCCACACCCACCGTCGCGACTTCCCCACCGTCTTCCCCCGCCCAGGGCTACCACGAAGTCGCAGCCGACGGCGGGATCTTCAGCTTCGGTGACGCGAGGTTCTACGGCTCCATGGGCGGAAAACGGCTTGCGGCCCCGGTCGTCGGGATGGCAGCGACGCCGACAGGCGGCGGGTACTGGCTCGTCGCGGCGGACGGTGGGGTCTTTACGTTTGGCGACGCGAAGTTCTACGGCTCCGAGGGCGGAAAGCCGCTCGCCAAGCCCATCGTCGGGATGGCGGCGACGCCGACAGGCGGCGGGTACTGGCTGGTCGCCGCCGACGGCGGGATCTTCAGCTTCGGTGACGCGAGGTTCTACGGCTCCGAGGGCGGAAAGCCGCTCGCAAAGCCCATCGTCGGGATGGCAGCGACGCCGACAGGCGGCGGGTACTGGCTGGTCGCCGCCGACGGCGGGATCTTTACGTTCGGCGACGCGAAGTTCCACGGCTCCACGGGAGGGGTGCGACTCAACGCCCCGGTGGTCGGCATGGCCGCAGACGCAGCGACCGGCGGGTACTGGCTGGTCGCAGCCGACGGCGGGATCTTCTCCTTCACAGCGCCCTTCTCCGGCTCGATGGGCGGCTCGCACCTGAGCGAGCCGGTCGTCGGGATGGCGGCTGCCTGAGGACCACCTCTGTGACGGGCTCCAAGTGAGCCGCGACCACACGGCACCGGCTGGCGCTTCCACCGCGCCAGCCGGTGCCGCGTCCGGCGAAAGCTCAGGCTCCGCCTTCGGTGTGAAGGGACCTCGTGGTGCTCCCCGCTGCGCCGCTTCGAGCCGATCCGACAGAGGGAGACGAATGCCTCGGCATCGGCTGCCGGGATGCAGCACGGCCCACCATCCCACAGGTGTCTGCACCGGCGACCTAACCTCCGCATCGGAGAACCGGGCCGCGCCGATGGACAGTGAGTGGGTCGGTGCCTTGAAAGCGGTTATCGAACCAACACTCGGCGACCGAAGGTGTGAGGCCGAACCTCGACGGGAGGCGCGATGTCCCTTCTTCAGGTTGACGTGGACGGGGAGTTCGCGGCGCTGGTCTCAGGTCTGGACGAGCCACCGAGGGCACGTGAAGAGCCACTCCGGGCGGCGAGGGTACCCGCCGCGATCGCAGGCACGCTGGCGACACTCGCCACAGACACGCTCCTCATCTGGTAGCGCCAACTGCACCTCAGCGCCGACGACCTCGCCGACACGGTGCACAAGGCGTTCCCCTCGTCCTGAACACGACGCCGCCCCGGCGCGCCGATGGTGGTCGGCGGACCGAGGCAGCTGTACTCGAGGAGTGGCGTTCAGCTTTTGACAGGCTTGTGAGACGGTCCCGCGCTCACCGACGAGGGGATCTGGTCTCGGTCAGCGTCTTCTCTTCACCGCCGTCGTGGAAGCTCGAGTCGCGGAGGCCCGCACGAGATACCACGTCCCGCCGAAGGACACGACCTTCTCCCCGTTGGTCTCACGGGGCCCCGTGTCGCCTGCGTAGGTGTAGAGGGGATAGCCGTTGAAGGTGAGCTGCCGGGCGCCATCTCGGTCCACGGTCCCGAGCTTTCCGCGGACGACGTCGCCAGCGTGCACCGGTCCGACCGGGCCTGCCACGAGCAAGGGTGGCCAGAGGGCAACGCAACTCCCCCGGCACGGGACCGGCGCGCCTGTCGGCGATTGCAGCACGTAGAGCGTGTCGCTGTGCCCGGTCGCGAGCACGCTCCCATAGCCGGGAATCGTGATCGCCGTGACGACGTCGCCACCTCCGGTAGCGCTGACGCTTGCCGGCGCCAGCGCGATCGACAGCGCAAAAGCAAAGCCCGCAGCGAGCGCGAGCGGGAGCACGACCGCGCGTGGAGCCACGGACGAGAGGAAGAACTTGCCAAGTGGGGCGCGGCCTGTGGACGTACCGACCCAGGCGAGCACCGCGAAGGCAGCGATCTCCATCGCGCCCGAGGCGATGCCCGGCGCGGTGACAACCTCATGGAAGCCGAAGAGCCCCCCGCTCAGGCTGATCAGGTACCCGCCGAGCGTGGCCATTGCGAACACGGCACCGCCCAACGAGGCAAGGGGGTGGCGCGTCGCCAACACCACCACCGCAAGGGCGAACGCGGCAGCGGCCTGGAGCACGAAGAGCAGACCGATCGTCGGGATGCTCCCGTACCCACCCGCCAGCGAGAGCTCGAGGTGCTCGGCGCCCGACGCCACGAGGAGCAGGGCACCGACCAGCCGGAGACCCACGTGCACCCGGCGCGCCCCGGCGACTTGGGGAGGCGGGGTGCTCCTGACCCCCGGGGCCCGTGTGTCTGGGGCCGGCGGAGCTGGCACATGCGAGTCCTACTACTTCGCCTCGCGGCTGTCCGCGCGGTCGGACAGCGCCCTCTCGATCGGCCAGCAGCACGATCTTGGGCATGAGCCGTCTGGTGAGCTCTCACCCGGACGACCGCACCCTCGACGACCCGGGGCGGCCAGGCGCTTTCTGCCCATCGACCCGTAGAAGCTCGCGTTGGCGGAGGTGAAGACGCCTGTCCACCGTGCTGCGCCCGGCTCCCCCCCGAACGCCAATCCACAGGTTCTTCCCGTTGCGCTCCACAGGAACGGGGTGCGACCGTAACCGAATGGCCGCCCTCGCCCATTCCCCCGACGAGCGAAGCGTTGCCGCCGAGCCCCTCGCCCCCTACGCGCACCTCGTCGAGCGCCTCTCCTCGGGCGCGGCGGCGGAGGAGGCGATCTCCCGCATCGTCGACGCCGCCGTCGAGGTCTGGGAACGGCCAGGATTCGACACCTTCGCGTCCCTCGAGCACCTGCGTTTCGAGCCCTTCGACTACCAGCTCGAGACGGCCGAGGTGGTCCTGCGACGGATGCGCGGGCGGGCGATCCTCGCCGACGAGGTCGGCCTCGGCAAGACGATCGAGGCGGGCCTCGTCCTCACCGAGCTCCGGCTGCGCGGGCTGGCCCGCCGCGTGCTCGTCGTGTGCCCCGCCGGGCTCGTCGCCCAGTGGCACGAGGAGCTCGAGCGCAAGTTCGCGCTCCCGACCAACGTCCTCGAAAGCCACGAGCCGGAACCGGCGGTCGCAGGCTCCGATCCGCCCGTCGCGATCTGCTCCCTCCCCACCGCGAGGCGCTCCCCCATGCGCGATCGCCTGGTCGACCAGGATTGGGACCTCGTGGTCATCGACGAGGCCCACCGCGCGAAGAACCCCTCCACCGCCTCCTCCCGCCTCGTCCGCGACCTCCGGGCGCGCCACCTCCTCCTCCTTACCGCGACCCCGGTGGAGAACCGACTCGCCGACCTGTTCAACCTGGCGAGCCTCGTGGCGCCCGGGGTCCTCGGCACCGCGAAGCAGTTCAGGTCGCGCCACGGGGGCGACGCCAGCGCCACGCCGCGCGAGCTGTCGGCGTTGCGCGCCCGGATGCGGGAGGTGATGGTTCGGCATCGCCGGAGCCAGGTCGCGCTCATGCTGCCCCGCCGCCTCGCCGAGACCCTCGTCGTCACGCCCGGCGACGCCGAACGCGACCTGTACGCGACAGTGGCCGAGCTCGCCCGCAGCGAGGGACGAAGCGCGTCACAGGCCCGGGCGATGGCACTCCGATCCGCCCTTCGCCTCGCGGGCTCGAGCCCCGCCGCGGTCCGCGGCGTCGCGGCAAAGTTGGGGTGGCGCGACGTAGAGGATCGCGTGGAGGAGCTCCTCGCGACGCGCCACCGCTCCGCCAAGGCCGACGTGCTCCTGGACGTCCTCGCCCGACTCGGCGCGACGTGGCCGCGCGCGGCCACGCGGGACCTTCGAGACCCCGAGGACGGCGGGGGCGCCGCCGAGAAGGTCATCGTCTTCACGGCTTACCGCCGGACGCAGGAGCACCTCGCCCAGGTCCTGAATGGCGCCGGCGTCTCCCACGTCCTCTACCACGGCGCCCTCTCGAGGCGCGAGAAGGAGGCCGCAGTCGGCGCCTTCCGCTCAGAAGTCCCGGTTCTCCTGTCCACCGAGGCAGCCGGCGAGGGACGGAACCTCCAGTTCTGCCACCAGATGGTGAACTTCGACCTCCCGTGGAACCCGATGCAGATCGAACAGCGCCTCGGGCGGCTCCACCGGATCGGCCAGGACCACGACGTCGTGGTCGTGAACCTGGTGGCACGCGGCACGATCGAAGAGCGCGTCCTTTCCGTCCTCGAATCCAAGATCAACCTGTTCGAACTGGTCGTCGGCGAGCTGGACATGATCCTCGGGCGCGTCGAGGACGACTACGACTTCGAGCGGGTCGTCTTCGACGCCCACGTCCAGAGCCGGGACATGGACGAGCTGGGCCACCGCCTCGGCGAGGTCGGTGACCACCTCGCGCGAGCGCGTCAGGAGTACCTGCGAACCCGGGAACGCATCGACTCGCTCGTCGGCGGCGAGGAAGACGGGACGGAACCGTGACCGGCGACCCTGCGCTCCGCTTCTTCGTCGACCTCGTGGAGGCCGAGGGGGGAGCCGCCGAGGACCGCGGGGACAGCGTGCTCCTCCTGCTCGGCGACGGCCTCCGCGAGCGCCTGTCCCTTCCCGAGGTCCTGACGGTCAGCGACGATCCCGAGGTCGTGAGCGAGGAGGGGGGACTTCTCGCAGTACCGGGCCAACCGGTCGTCTGCGACGCAGCCGAGCTCGTCCTGCGCCGCGGCGACGCCGGCTGGCAGCACCTCGAGTGGCCGGACGCGCCGCCCCCGACGCGCGGGCGGCTCCAGGAGGCCGCGCGCGCCGAGCTCTTCGTCGACCACGGGCGCGTCGACCTCGATGGCCAACCCATCTCGTGCTGGCTCCCCGTCCTCCGTGTGGCCGCGCTCTTGGAGCACCGGATCTCGGTCGAAGAGCGCTACGAAGAGCGGGCGGAGGTGCTCGTGGACGCGCGTGACGGGAGGCCGTTGCCGCCGCGGGTCCACGCCGCGCTCCTGCAAGCGGCGGGCAGTCCGGGCCGAGGCCCGGGCTACGTCCACCTCGAGGCGGACGTGCACCGAGCAGTCGAGGTCGCCGACGGACTGCTCGACTCGCGGGCGGCCGAGCGGCAGGCCGCGCTCGTACGAGAGGCGCGCGCGGCGCTCGAGAAGGAGCGAGAGCGCGTCGACGCGTACTACGAGGCGCTGCTCGCGTCGCTCGGCTCCAGACGAGCCGGGGCCTCGGAAGACAAGGCGCGGCTCTACGACACGCAGGAGGCGGCGACGCGAGCGGAGTGGGCCCGGCGCCGCGAAGAGACGGAGGAGAAGTTCACCGGCAGCCGCGACGTCTTCCCCTACCGGCTGCACGTGGTTGAGGTGCCGGCTCTGGGCGTGCCGCTGACCGTCCGTCGTGGGGCACGGGCCTTCGCGCTGCACCTCGACTGGCTGCTCCCCTTCTCCTGTTTCCTGCCCGCCGCCTGCCCGCACTGCGGCGCAGAGGAACCTCTCGTCGCAGGGCGCGACCGCCTCGGCTGCCGGGCGTGCCTGCCCCGAGCGGTCCATTCGGCGCCTCCGAGCACGGGCCCCGCGGGACCTCGGAGCACAGACCCCGCGGGACCTCCGAGCGGGCAATCCGATGGACCACCGCCAGCAGCGCCCAGAGCGGATGCAGAAGAGCATCGCGATCCTGACGAGGGACACGAAGACCCGGAGCGTCGAGGCACTCCCGGCAGTCGTGACGAGGCGGGTGGACAGGAGGAAGCCAAGCGATCGGCCACGAGCGCGCTCCGGCACAAGCGCGTGGAGAAGGTGTCGCCCACCGTCGCCAGGGAGTTCTGGCAGGCGGTCGCCTTCTCCGAGCGTTACCCCTCGGTCGTCGCGCGCTCGCCGCTCGAAGCCCTCTACCGCTGCTACGGACCGAGAGGACCGATGCACGCGATCGGGCTTCCCCCGCACGTCGCCCTCATCGGCGCGGGCACGCTCACACAGTCCGACGACGGCGAGGTGGTGGTGACGCGCGGCCTGGTCCGCACGAGCGGCGACGCCGCTCGCTTCACGCTTCGCTGGCGGCTGGTGGGCAAGAACCCCTCCGTGGCCGAGGTGCTGCCACTCCCTCCGCCCGAAGGTGGCGGGTCCCTCATGCGGTGGCGGCGGGGGCTCGACGCGTTCGGCCTCGCCGCGCCCCCCGGCCCCGGGACCCCTCGACCGACGGGCCTCGGTCCTGTCGAGCTCCTCCTCTGGGAGCACGCGATCGGAGACGGGCTCGCCCTCGTGGTCCGGTGCCTCGCCCTTTACTGGCGCGTCCAAGGCCACCGCCGCGTGGAAGCCTTCGGGCCCGAGACGCTGGCCGCCGCGGTCGACGTTGTTGCCCGAGTGCGCTCGGAGCTCCGTGCGAGCCCCGAGTCGGCCGCCCGGCGCCATGCCGTCCCGGTCGCGCAGGTGCGGGAGGCGTGCGAGGCGATCCGGGCCGTGCTCGGGGCAGCCGTGGAGCATCTCTGGTGAGGAGCCCGTCGACGGTCGGACCACCGAACACAGACGGACCAGTCGGTACGGAACGTCAGAATCGCCGCCACCACTGTTGCCCGAAACGCCGGATCTCAATCGTTCCATCGCAGCGAGCGACGTCCATGCGCGCTCTTGCGCCACACTTCATGGAAACATCCTCGGCCCAAAGCGATGGGGCAGTCGGCCGCCTCCGTTGCGTTCATCCCGGCGTCTCGACCGCAATGCCGACATCCTGCGCAGCCTCCGCCATCCGAAGGTCGTAAGTGACAAGCGATCGCAGGTCCGCTCCGACGACTTGCGCCGCCGCGAGATGGATCGCATCGAGACTTCGCAACGGGACGTTCGGGGCCAACATCGTGGCGCGGTCGAGCACGTCGGTGCTCAGCAGGATCTGGTCGAGCCGAGAGAGCTGTCGGCGCGCTTGAGCAAGGGCGGCCGGGCCTCCGATGATGACCGCTCTCACCGAAAAGGGGTGCGGGGCGGGAAGC
>JAJZMN010000003.1 GCA_021850345.1 Actinomycetes bacterium
TGCAGTTGCCGTGGGCGTCGATCTGCAGGCCGCCCGAGAAGAACACGGTGAAGACGTCCCCGCGCCCCTCGAGCAGCACCACGTCGCTCAGGGGCACGGCGGTGTCCGCCCGCAGCAGGTCCTCGTCGCAGCACGAGGGGACCGCCGGGGCAAGACGCGGGTTGACCCCGCAGGTGCCTCCGGCCACGAACCACAGATCGGGGGCATGGGTCGCTTTCGCCAGCCGACAGGCGATCTGCGGCAGCGCGCTGGCCGTCCCCATGACGGCGACGTCGTCGCCGCGGAGCCGGCGAGCCAGTTCCACCGCCATGAGCTCTGCGATGGACGGCCCCGCTGGCGCGCCGCCGTTCGTCCTTGCGTCGGTCTGGCTCACCCGAACGCCTCACCCGACGCCGGCGCGCGCTGGGCCTGCAGGTAGTCGGCCTCGCCACTGCCTCGTACGTACTGCTCCACGTAGGCCCGCGGTCCTTCGGCACCGCCAGCCAAGGCCAGGTAGCGGCGCAGGTGGTCCTCGTCGACGCGGTAGTGGCCGTGCGAGGCGGTGGGGTGGCAGCCGCCGGGCACTTCGACGACGGCGTGGACGAGGAAGCCGGGGATGGTGGTGCCGACGGGGTGGCGGCTGATCACCTCGGTCGGCACGACCCGCTCGACCTGCAGCACGACGGTGCGGGCCGCCATCGCCATGACCCGGTCGACGAAGTGGGCCCCGGCCAGCACTGCGTTGCCGGCAGTGTCGGCCTCGGCCGCGTGCACCAGGGCGACATCGGGGCGAAGCGGCGCACCGGCGAGCACACGGGTACCGGTGAAGGGGTCCTCCACCAGCCGGAAGCTCTCCGGGTTCGCCTTCCAGACGTCGGAGACCTCGAGTCCGGCGGGCAGCGGGGCGAAGGGCAGCCCGCCGGCTCCGGCGTTGAGGCCGTGGGTGATGTACGCCTCGTCGCACTCGAGCACCCGTAGCGAGCCGTCCTCGGCCGAGCGCCGGAACGCCGGTGCCAGCCCCAGGTGCTCGAAGCCGACGTAGGAGGTGGCGATCTCCTCCACCAGCCCGGCGGCGATCAGCAGTTCGGCGTTGAACGCACCGCACGGGCTGGTGAGCAGCCGCCGGATGCGCTGGCCCTGGCGCACCACCTCGCGCACCAGTGCCATCGGGTTGTTGTGAAGGTGCATGCCGCCCACGGCCAGCAGCCCTACTCCGTCGAGCACGTGTCGCTCCACGGCGTCGTGGAGCGACAGGACCTTGTTCATGCAGACGTCACCCGGCCTCCTACCTTGCGGGCAGCGGGCATCGACCCGCTCGTGAGCCACCAGCGCGGCAGACGTCGATGCACGACTGGCCCTTGGTCTCGACGTAGGGCTCGGTGATCCCGTAGGTCACGACGACCCCGCGCTGGCGCGACCAGTTTGCAACGGACGATCACTTGTCCGGCACTCTACAACGGCGCGTCATGGAGCGTCGGTGGATATGAGTCGGCTCGAGACTGTCCCGCTCGCGACGACGCCTGCGTCGCCGCGCCGTCCCTCCACCCCGAGGACCGAGCTTGCAAGGCACCCGCTGCGGCTCGAGTGATCGAGATCTTCGAACCGCGCTGCGCCCACGAGCTCGCCGCGAACAACGAGGTGCTGGGGCGCTACAACCTCTCGCAACTCCATCAGCACCTCGACCTGCGCAAAGCGAGACATGGCCGATGACGATGCCGATGAGGTGCCACCGCACGCGCAACATGTGGCGCTCCTGAGAGCAGAAAGGTATTCTGTTGGCGTGGCATTGATCATCGAGGACATCGAGGACAGGGACATCGGGGACAGGGACGTCGAGGACAGGGACGTCGACGCAGTGGTTCGGCTGGCCGTGGAGGCGAACCAGGCGCTCGGGGTGGCTGGCCAGGGCGACCTCGTGTGGGGCCACGTGTCTGTTCGGGACCCGCGCGGTCGAGGCTTTTGGATGAAGGCCGCAGGACTGGGGTTCGACGAGGTCGTCGCTTCTCGGATGCTGCTCCTCGGGCTCGATGGCGAGATCCTCGAGGGCACGGGCACCCGCCACATCGAGTTTCCGATCCACGGCGAGATCTTCCGGATGCGTTCCGACGTCGAATGCGTCGTCCACACCCATTCGGCCGCCGCAAACGCCCTCTCGTCGCTCGGCGTGCCGCTGCGGGCACTCTCTCACGAGGGCGCGCTCTTCGCTCACCCCGACGTGCCCCGGTTCCTTCGAACCGGGGGCCTCGTGAAAACGAAGGACCTCGGTGTCGCTCTCGCCACGACGCTTGGCGATGCCCGAGCCTGCCTCATGCCCCGCCACGGGCTCGTTGCTGTCGGAGAGAGCGTCGCGGCTGGCGTGATGGCGGCGGTGCTCCTCGACAGGGCATGCCAGGTGCAGCTCGCGGCAATGGCCGCTGGGGAGCCGATCTCGTGGTCGGACGAGGCGGAGGCGGCATCGAAGCGGGACGAGATCTGGAACCCGCCACTGCTCGAGGCGGGCTGGCAGTACCTTCGGCGCAAGGCGCTTGCGGCGGCGCCGGCGATCGAGACCTCCCCCGGTGAGCTCGAGTGGTCCCCTGGTGAGCTCGAGTGGATCGAGGAGAATTCGAGCCGCATCCGCACGAGCCTGCCGAACGGCTACTGCGTCCGGCCCGTCGACGAAATCTGCCCCAGGCAGGACGACTGCCTGGATTGCGCATATTTCTTCACCGGACGCAGATTCCTCCCGGTGCACCGCCAGCAGGCGCGGACCACTGAGCTCCTCATCGCTCGTGCGGAGGCCGAGAACCTTGCGGCGCTCGCCAACGCCTACCGAGAACAGGGAGACCGCTTGAAGGCGCTGATCCGTTCTCTCGAGGAGCCATTCTGCACGTAGGACTCGCTGGACGGGCCGCCGATGACGGAGCTCCTGGGCCGGGAAGAGCCCAGCGAGCCTCGACCTCGAACGACGTGAGCTCGAAGTGAAGGCAGAAGAAGGCAGAAGACGGCACCGGGGAACCAGACGAGACGTCACTGCTCCACAAAGCGAGGCTGCCTGAACGTGCTCACATCTGCGCACCAAACGAGAAGCGGTGACCCGTCCAGACCGGGGGACGCTTCTGGGCGAAGGCGAGCGCCCCTTCGCGCGCGTCGGGGGAGCGGCTCACGACGGCGGCTGCATCGTCGTTGATCCGCCACCCAGACGCCTCGTCGGTGTCGGCGGCGGCGCGCAGCACGGCCTTGGATGCTCGCACCGACAGCGGCGCGTTGGCGGCGATCACCTCGGCGAGGCCGAGGGCGGCCTCGAGGGCCTGGTCGCGCGGCACCACTCGGTTCACGAGCCCGAGGGCATGGGCTCGCTCGGCGTCGATGGGCGCGCCGGTGAGGGCGAGCTCGAGAGCGACGGCGAGGGGCAGGCGCTTTGGCAGCCGCACGAGCCCGCCGGCAGCAGCGAGCAGACCGCGGGTCACCTCGGGGATGCCGAAGGTGGCGTGGTCGGCGGCGACGGCGAGGTCGCAGCTGAGGACGATTTCGAAGCCCCCGGCGACCGCCGCCCCGTTGACCGCCGCGATGAGCGGCTTCGGGAAGCTGCGCCGGGTGATGCCGGCGAACCCCCCAGGGACCGAGGAGGTCTCGGGCATCTCGCCGGCGGCGAACGCCTTCAGGTCCATCCCGGCACAGAAGGCCCGATCGCCGGCGCCGGTGAGGATGACCACGGCCACCTCGTCGTCGGTGGCGAGCTCGTCGAGCGCAGCCGCGATCCCTCTCGAGACGGCGCCGTCGATGGCGTTGCGCTGGTCGGGCCGGTTGATCGTCAGGATCTCGACGGATCCCCGACGCTCGCGCTCCACCGCGTGGTCGGACACGGGCATCCGCTTTCCTCGCTTTCCTCGCTGTTGGTGTAGCCGTTCTGCTCGCGGCTGTGCTGCTCGCGCGCCGCGCTCCTCATTCTCGCCTTGTCGGTGCGTCCGACCCGCTGCCGGCCGGCGGCCAGCCGCCGCGCAGGACGTGGCGCTGGAGCTTGCCCGACGGCGTGCGGGGCAGCGCGTCGACGAAGGTGACGCTGCGCGGGACCATGTACGCGACGAGGTGAGTCCGCACGAGCTGGAGCAATGTCGCCTCGAGCTCCTTGGAGGGGGCCTGCCCGGGCGCGAGGACGACGAAGGCGCGAAGGCGCGTCGCGCCGATTGCGTCTGGGAGGGCCACGACGGCCGCCTCCTCGACGGCCGGGTGGCCCGAAAGGATCCCCTCGATCTCGGTGGGCGCCACGGAGATGCCCCCGATCATCTGGAGGTCGTCCTTTCGCCCGTGGTAGCGGACCTCACCGTCCTGGCAGAGGCTGACCAGGTCGCCGGTGACGAGCCAGTCGCCGACGAGCGCCTTCGCGTTCTCCTCAGGCCTGTTGTGGTAGCCGGGCATGACGGTCGGCCCCTTCACCCACAGCGTGCCCACCGCGCCAGGGGGTACGGGGTCAGCGCGCTCGTCCCGAACGCTCAGCTCATAGCCGGGCATCGGCTTGCCCAAGGTCCCCGGGCGGCAGTTCCCCAGAGTGTGGGAGATGAACGGGGGGCCACCGACCTCGGTCGAGCCGAGCCCGTTCAAGACGGGCGCCCCGAAGGCGGCAGCGGCGTGCTCCTGGAGCGCCGGAGCAAGTGCCTCGCCCGCCGACAGGCAGACGCGCAGGGAGGCGAACTTTCTCGCGTCTCCCTCGGCGAGGAGCACGGCGTAGAAGGTGGGGACGGCGAACAGCACCGTCGGCCGGAACCTTGCCACGACCTGGGAGACGGCCTCGACGGTGGGCAGTTCCCGCTGGAGGACGGCCGCGACGCCAGTCGACAGGACGCACAGCAGGCTGTTGCCCAGCCCGTAGGAGAAGTAGGCGCGCGACACCGAGAAGAAGACGTCGTCGGGGGTCGGCTCGAGGGTGGCGCGCAGCACTGCTGCGTAGTGGGCGACATCGGAGTGCCGGTGGAGCGCGAGCTTGGGTCTACCGGTGGTGCCCGAGGTGTACAGGCCGTAGAGGAGGGCGCCAGGTGGAAGGCTAGCGGGAGGTGCAGGCGGCTGGGAGGGTCCGAGCGTCTCGAGCTCGTCGGCGCTGAGCACCGCGACGCCCGGGAAGTGGCAGGTGAGCTCGTCCTCGCACACGACGAGGGTGGGCTTGGCGTCGGCGACCATGAAGGCGTGCTGCTTGGGACCGAGCCTCGGGTTGACCGGCAGTGCGATGGCGCCGAGGCGGGCGGCACCGAGGAAGGCGAGGACGAAGGCGATTCGGTCCTGGGTGGCGATGAGAACGAATCGGCCCATGCAGGCGCCGCGCTCGGCGAGGAGGGTGGCCGCCGCCGCCGCGGAGGTGGCGATCTCCTCGTAGCTCCAGCGCCGGTCGCCGTCGAGGTAGGCGACGCGCCCGAGCCACCCCGACGATCTGGCGAGCTCCTCCAGCCACACGGTCACGTTGTGGCCGTGTGAGCAGTCGCGACTCGGCTGGGGTGACCCCCCGGTTCGGACTTGGAACGCCGTCGCGCCCCGGGCGCCGAGCTGGTGGACGGATCCTGTCGTGGTGTCTCGGGACATGGTCCCCCCTTTGTGGCGAGGTTGGGGTTGCGTTCGGCCCTAACGCCCCTGCCAGGCGGGGGGGCGCTTCTCGTTGAACGCCGCGTGGAACTCGGCGTGGTCGGCGCTCTTCATGAGCAGCGCCTGGGTCATCGCCTCGAGCTCGATCGCGGCCGAGAGCGGCATGTCGAGCTCGCGCGACAGCAGCGACTTGGTCTGCGCGTACGCGAAGGACGGCCCGTCGGCGAGGCGCCGGGCGAGCGCCGTCGTCGCGGCGTCGAGCTCGCCGTCCTCGACGAGCTCGGACACGAGCCCGTAGCGATCCGCGGTCTCGGCATCGATCGTGTCGCCGAGCATGAGCAGTTTCGTCGCCCTACCGAAGCCCACTAGGCGCGGAAGGAGGTAGGCCGAGCCCATGTCGGCCCCGGCGAGGCCGACCTTGGTGAACAGGAAGGCGAAGCGGGCCGACCGGGTGAGGAGGCGGAAGTCGGCGGCGAGCGCGATCACCGAGCCGGCGCCTGCTGCCATCCCCTGGATCGCAGCGATGATCGGCAGGGGGCACTCCCGCATCGCCTGCACCACCGCGCCGGTCATCCGGGTGAAGTCGAGCAGCTCGTCCGGGTGCATCTTGAGGAGCTCACCGATGATCTCGTTCACGTCTCCGCCAGAGCAGAACGCCTTGCCCTCGCCACGGATGACGAGAGCGCGAACGTCGTCGCGTTGGGGTAGCTCTCGCAGGAGATCGCGCAGATCGGCATAGCTCTCGAAGGTGAGGGCATTCAGCTTCTCGGGCCGGTTCAACGTGACCGTGGCGACCTGATCTTCGAGGACGAACTCGAAGTGCTTCCAGGCCGGCGTGGGGCTGACCGAACCGCGGAACGGGCTCATCGGTGGACCTCCTTGTCTCGTACTGTCATCTGGAAAACGACCCGGTAGCCGCACGAGCCGGCCATCGGTTCCCTCCTGGGGGAACGGCGCGCCGGGCGACGCCGAGGCGCCGGGCGCGCTGCGGGGCTCATCGCAAGAGCTCCCGGGCGATGATCGTCCGCTGCACCTCCGAAGCGCCCTCGTAGATGCGCGTCGCCCGCACCTCCCGGTAGAGGTGCTCGAGGAGGTGGCCCCGGACCAGCCCCCGGGCTCCGTGGAGCTGGAGAGCGTGGTCGATGATCCGTTGGGCCGCCTCGGTGGCAAAGACTTTGGCCATCGCCGAGGCCCGGGTGACCGTGTGGCGTGTCGCCATTGCGTCGTAGGCAGTGGCGGCAGCTCGGACGAGCAAGCGGGCAGCCTCGAGCTCCGTCGCCATGTCGGCCAGGGCGTGCGCCACTGCCTCCAAGTCGGAGAGCGCGCCGCCGAATGCCTGTCGCCCTTGGGTGTAGGACAGTGCCGCGTCGAGGGCGGCGCGGGCCATCCCGACAGCGAAGGCCCCGACGCTTGGGCGGAACAGGTCGAGGGTGGCCATGGCGACTCCGAAACCCCGATCGACCTCACCGAGGACGTCGTCGGGCCCCACCTCGACGCCGTCGAGGAGGAGCCGACCGATCGGGTGGGGCCCGAGCAGCTCGAGGGGCTCTCCGCTGCACCCGGGTCGCTCGGCCGGGAGCGCGAAAGCGGTGACGCCGCGGGCGCCACCGCCGGGGGTGGTCCGGGCGAAGATCGTGTAGACGTCGGCTTCAGGGGCGTTGGAGATCCACAACTTCTCGCCGTACAATCGCCAGCCACCGCCGAAGGGCTCTGCCCGCAACGCGAGCTCGGCGGCGTCCGAACCGGCCCCGGGCTCACTGAGGGCGAAGGCCGCCACCGCCTCGCCGCGGGCGATCGCGGGGATCCACGCCTCCACCAGCGCCGTGCTACCACCCTGCAGTATGGGATAGCCGCCGAGGCCCTGCAGCGCGAGGGCCGTCTCCGCTTCGGTGGACACGCTGGCCAGACCCTCGCGCAAGCAACACAGCTCGGTCGCCGCCACTTGGCCACTCGGTTGGCCCGCGGCGGCACCGGGGAAGAGGGCCTCGAGCAGGCCATGGCGGGCCATCGCCGTCAGAAGCGGACGGTTGACGCGTCCTTCGACCCCCGATCGCGCGAGCTCGACGAGCTCGCCGGTGGCGACGGCGCGGACCTCCTCCACCCGCGCTCGCCAGGCGGCATCGGCCAGGTAGGTAGCAGCTGCCGGCGAGGAACGCGTATCGAGCGAGGCCATCGCCCTAGCCGACCATCGTCAGGCCGCCGCTCACGCTCAATACCTGCCCGGTCACGTAGGAGGCCTGGTCGGAGGCGAGGAACGCGATGACGTGGGCGATCTCCTCGGGCTGCCCGAAGCGGCGGAGTGGGATCGCCCGCAGGAGCGCGTCTTGGATCTTCTGGGGCTGGGCGTGGAGCAGAGGGGTGTCCGTCGGCCCCGGGGCGACGCAGTTGACGTTCACGCCGTAGCGGGCCATCTCCCGCGCCAGGGACTTGGTGAAGGCGACGACCCCGCCCTTCGCCCCCGCGTAGACGGTCTCGCCGAGGCTCCCGACCCGTCCTGCGTCGCTCGAGACATTCACGACCCGTCCCGGCCGGCCTGCGTCGACGAGGGATGCCAGGAACGCCCGACAGATCCAGATGGGCCCGAGGAGGTTGAGCGCGACGACGTTCTCGACGAACTCGGCGTCGTTCTCGAGGAACGGCTGGCCAGCGTTCCACCCGGCGCCGTTCACGACGACGTCGACGAGCCCGAGGGCTTCCTGCGCAGCGCGCTGGAGCGCCTCGGCACTCTCCCGGCTCCGGACGTCAACGGCGAAGGCCTCGGCTCTGCCACCCTCGTCCGCGACAAGCTTGGCGGTCGCCTCGGCGGCTTCGAGATTGATGTCGGCGGCGGCGACCTTTGCCCCCGCTGCGGCGAGCGCCAGGGTCGTCGCCCGGCCGATGCCCGATCCCGCTCCGGTGACGACCGCCGCATGCCCTTCGAGATCGATCCGCATGTCCCTCACCTTCGCTGCTCGGTCACCGTTCATGAAACTGAATCATCAGTCGATTAAACTGAATGGTGGTTCACAAACCGACAGTAGTCCGCACGTGGACGCCTGTCAAGCGGCTGCCGGTGCATCGATGGCAGGCGCCGACGCGTTGGTAGTATCGTTCAATCAGGTTGAGCCGGCGTTCAGAACGGGAGCACCCACGCTCGGAGCGCCATGGATCGGAGCACGCGCGTGGATGACGCTGGACGTGGTTGAGGTGGAGGTCGGTCCGGAGGCGATCCGAGCCGCCCGCACGTCCTGGCGCCGCCGCCAGATCGTGGAGGCGGCCACCCGCCTGATGGAAGAGCACGGCTTCCACGACATGCTGGTGAGCGCGCTCGCTCGTGAGGCGGGGATCAGCGTGGGCACCATCTACCAGTACGTGGAGAACAAGGAGGGCATCCTTCTCGCCGTATTGGAAGACGTCCTTGATGCCTATGCGAGCGAGGTACCCGCCGCGATGGCTGGCCTCGCCGACCCCGTCGAGCGGTTGGCTGCGGGCTTCCTCTCGTACTGCCGCGTCATCGACGCGCACCGGATGGCGGCAGTGCTCGCGTACCGAGAGAGCCACTCGCTCGGGCGGGATGCCCTTCAGCGCGTGATCGCCCTCGAGGTGGCTACGACCGGCCTGCTCACCGCCGAGCTCGAGGCCGGATGCGCCGCGGGGGTGTTCCGTCCGCACGACACCGAGCTGGTCGGCTGGAACCTCACCATGCT
>JAJZMN010000223.1 GCA_021850345.1 Actinomycetes bacterium
GGCGCCGCCGCCGGCACCAGCACCTCCCGCCCCG
The DNA here is from genome assembly GCA_021850345.1 of Actinomycetes bacterium. The sequence continues at coordinate 35 of JAJZMN010000223.1, forward strand.
CCGGCGCCTCCGGCTCCGCAGCCGCCCACCCCACTGGCACAGCCGCCCGTCGCGCCTTCACCGCCCAGTTCACCGGCGGGGGTTCCGGTGCCCGCGGCACCTGCAGCGGCGACCGCGGTGTTCCGCCCATCGACGGACCGCGTGGTGCCGTTCTCGAACATGCGGCGTCGGACCGCCGAGCACATGGTCCGCTCGAAGGCCAACTCTCCGCACGCGTTCATCGCGTACGAGGCCGACTTCGAGAACGTGGAGCGTGTGCGCAAGGTGTGGCGCGACCGGTTCAAGAGCGAAGAGGGCTTCTCGCTCACCTACCTCCCGTTCATCGCGCGAGCGACGGTCGAGGCGCTCCGAGAGTTCCCGAACCTCAACGCGTCGGTTGTCGACGACGCGCTCGTGGTGCACCAGCAGGTCAACCTCGGGATCGCGGTCGACCTCAACCACGAGGGACTGATCGTCCCGGTGGTGCACCGTGCCGAGGAGATCACCCTGCGCGGCATCGCGCGGCGCATCAGGGACCTCGCCGACCGCGCTCGCAACAGGCAGCTCACCGCCGACGACATTGCCGGAGGCTCGTTCTCCATCACGAACGACGGACCGTTCGGCACCTACTTCACCGTGCCGATCATCAACCAGCCGCAGGTCGGGATCCTGGCGACCGACGGAGTCCGTCGTCGCCCTGTCGTCATCGCGTTGCCCGACGGCAGCGAGTCCATCGCGGTCCACTCGGTCGGGGTGATCGGGCTCAGCTGGGACCACCGCGCGGTGGACGGCGCCTACGTGTCGTCGTTCCTTCGCAGAGTCGCCCAGGTGCTCGCCACTCGCGACTGGGTATCCGAGCTGTAGCCGTGCTGCGCGTTCGCCGGCTCGGTCCGGTTCCCTACGGCGAGGCGTTCGATCTCCAGCACGCCCTCGCGACACATGCCGCAGACGATTACCTGCTCCTGCTCGAGCACCCGCACGTCTACACGCTGGGTGTGCGAGCCGATCCCGGGCACGTCCTGCACGAGCCCGCCACGGTCGGGGCCTCGCTCTTTCGGACCGACCGTGGAGGTGACGTCACCTATCACGGGCCCGGTCAGCTGGTCGCCTATCCGATCGTCACGATCGAGGACCATCCCGGTGCCGGTCCGCTTCACGTGCGCCGCATCGAGCAGGTGGTCATCGACGCGCTCGGCGATCTCGGCGTCGAGGCGTCACGGCACGACGGCTACCCCGGCGTGTGGCTCGGCGTCGGCGGTCCCGCGCCGCGCAAGGTCGCGGCCATCGGGGTGAGGACGGTGCGCGTCGAGGACGGGCGGCGGCGGACGCTCCACGGCGTCGCGATCAACGTGGAGTGCGACCTCGGGATGTTCGATCACATCGTCCCGTGCGGCATCTCGGAGTACGAGGTGACCTCGCTTCGGGCAGAGGGCGTCGACGCGCCGATGGACGAGGTGGTAGAGGCGGTCGCGGCGCGCGCCGCAGGGGCCTGGGGCGCCCGCGGGGTCGATCGGCGTGACGTGCAGATGCCGGCGACGCGTCGGGCCGGGCGGGGAGACACCGCCTCCGTAGAGGAGCGGCCGCTTTTGCGGCGGCTCCGGGACGCCGGCACCGACCCCGAGGCCGGCATCCCCATCCGGACGCGAAAGCCCGAGTGGCTACGCGTGCCGGCGCGCATGGGGGAGGGCTTCGTCTCGCTCGGGCGGACGATCCACGATCTACGGCTCGTCACGGTCTGCGAGGAAGCGGGCTGCCCCAACATCTTCGAATGCTGGTCCGACGGGACGGCCACCTTCATGGTGAACGGGTCCCGCTGCACGCGCGCCTGCGGCTTCTGCCTCGTGGACACGCGTCGACCGCTACCCCTCGACCCGACGGAGCCCGAGCGGGTCGCCGAGGCCGTGGCGCGGATGCGGCTCTCGCACGCAGTCGTCACCTGCGTGGCGCGAGACGACCTCCCCGACGGCGGCGCCGGCGCGATCGCAGCCACCGTCCGCGCCATCCGCGCCCGCAGCTCGGGGACGGCGGTGGAGGTCCTGATCTCCGACTTCAAGGGGGACGCGTCCTCCCTCGACCTGGTCCTCGACGCGCGTCCTGACATCTTGAACCACAACGTCGAGACCGTCGCCCGACTCCAGCGCGCCGTCCGTCCCTCCGCTGGCTACGCGAGAAGCCTGACCGTCCTTGGCCGGGCAGCCCACGCCGGGCTCGTGGTGAAGTCCGGACTCATGGTCGGGCTCGGGGAGTCCGAGGACGAGGTGGTCTCCACCCTCACGGACCTGGCCTCCGTCGGTGTGTCGATCGTGACCGTCGGGCAGTACCTCCGGCCGAGCGCCGACCACCTCCCGGTTGCGCGGTGGTGGAGGCCCGAGGAGCTGGAGGCGCTCGCCGCGGCGGGGCGGGAGCTCGGGCTCGCACACGTCGAGGCCTCGCCGCTCACGCGCTCGAGCTATCACGCGAAGGATGCGGCGGACGCTGCGTCCGCACGTGCGGAGGCGTCGTCGGACGGAGCGACGCGCGCCCCGAGCTCAGCTCCGCTGGGCGTAGTGCTGGGTCCAGGCGTTCCCGTCCCAGTACCGAAGCGTGTCGGGGGTGCCGCTCGGGTCGGGTAGCCACGCGGCCGGCGTGCCAGCTGCGGGCACGAGGGTCTGGGGAGCCCCAGTGGCCGTCGCCGCGGCCGGTGGTGCCTCGGCCGTGACGAGGCTGACGCGACCCGGGAGGTCGGCCGTTGACCAGGGACTGGCAGAAGGCGGACCGGCAGAGGGCCACGCCGTTCCGTTCGCCGCTGCCGGCGGCGCCGCGGCCGGCGCCAGGGGTTGTCCGGGAGTGCTCGCCAGAACGTTGCCCACCGTGGCAGCTGCTGTCGCCGCTGCCGGCGTCGCGGCCGGGGGAGTCGCCGGCGCCCCCGCGGGGCCGGGCGGATGGGGGGCCGTGGCCGGTGCCGACGGCGCAGTAGAGGCCGCCGCGAAGCCGCCCAGAGGGTCGGGTCGGCCGCCCGGCTGCTGCTGGAGGTCCGCGTAGTAGTTGGGCGTCTCGGCTTCCGGCTTCGTCGTCGCCTTCTTGCGCCGCCGGCTCGTCACGAGGATGCCCACGAGCAAAAGGACGATGGCGACGACGACCACCGCCTCGATGACGACAACGCTGCGGCTGATGGCCGCCAGGACCGTGGTGTCCATATCACCCTCCCCTCCCCCGCCAAACGTAGTGCGCCTTCGGGCGGGGGGTCAACGAACCCCCGTTCCGGATCGAAGCTGCTCAGGCGACGAAGTACTTGGCCTTCGGATGGTGGCACACGATCGCATCGGTCGTCTGCTCGGGGACGAGCTGGAACCCGTCGCTCACCGACACCCCGATGCGGTCGCCGCCGAGCAGCTCGACGACCTTGGCGTTGTCCTCGAGGTCCGGGCAGGCCGGATAGCCCCAGCTGTACCGTCCGCCCCGGTACTGCTGGCGGAACAGCCCGGTGAGGGTGGGGCCGTCCTGGTCGGCGAAGCCGAGCTCCTCTCGGATGCGGCGGTGCCAGTACTCGGCGAGCGCCTCGGTCATCTCCACGCCGAGCCCGTGCAGGAACAGGTAGTCCTGGTAGCGGTCCTCGGAGAAGAGGCGTGCCGTCTCCGCTGACACCTGTGGGCCCATGGTCACGAGCATGAAGGAGGCGAAGTCCTCGTCGCCCGATGATGCGGGCCGGAAGAAGTCGGCGATGCACAACCACGGGGCCTTGCCTTGCCGGGGGAACGTGAAGCGCAACCACTCCGCGCTGCGGGACTCGTCCTTGTAGATGACGAGGTCGTTGCCCTCGGACGCTGCGGCGAAGTGACCGTAGACCACCTGGGGCACGAGGACGTCTGACTGCTTCGCCTTGTCGAGCTCCTGGCGGAGGACCGCCTTCACCCTCGTCTTGAAAGCCGAGTCGTCCTCGCCTGTCGCGGGCCGAAAGCCCCACTGGTTGCGGAAAAGGGCGGTCAGGTTGAGGTACGCGGCGATCTCGTCGATCGGGATGCCACGAGCCGTCCTCGTGCCGACGAACGGAGGCCGGAAGAGCTCGTTGTCGAGCTCGACCTCGGGCGAGCGCGCCGGGCGCCCCTCGTCGCCCGCGTCGGTGCCGGCCCGACCGTCGGCCTGCCGGAAGCGGGACGGCACATTGCGTTGGGAGAGCTCGCGCCCGAAGAGCGGGTCGTCCTCGCCGCTGCGTCGGAGCTCCACCAGCCGGTCCATCGTGCGGAGGCCTTCGAAGGCGTCACGGCCGTAGAAGACGCGTCCGTCGTAGACCTGGCGCAGGTCGCGCTCGACGTAGGTGCGGGTGAGCGCCGCGCCGCCGAGCAGGACCGGGAGGTCGGCCAGACCGCGGCGATTGAGCTCTTCGAGGTTCTCGCGCATGATCAACGTCGACTTCACGAGCAGCCCGCTCATGCCCAAGGCGTCGGCGCCGTGCTCTTGCGCCGCCGCCACCATCTCGCCGATGCCGACTTTGATCCCGAGGTTCACCACCTCGTAGCCGTTGTTCGTGAGGATGATGTCGACGAGGTTCTTCCCGATGTCGTGCACGTCGCCCTTGACGGTCGCGAGCACGACCTTGCCCTTCCCTCCCTGGTCGGCCCGTTCCATGTAAGGCTCGAGGTACGCCACGGCCGCCTTCATCGTCTCGGCGGACTGCAGCACGAAAGGCAGCTGCATCTCGCCGGACGCGAAGAGGTCCCCCACGGTCTTCATGCCGGCGAGCAGGAAGTCGTTGACGATCTCGAGCGCGTCGTGCCCCGACTCGAGGGCCTCGTCGAGATCGGCTTCGAGTCCTTGGCGCCTGCCGTCCACGATGCGCTGCTCGAGGCGGCGCTCCACCGGCCAGTCGGCGTGGGCGTCGTCGGCCGAGTGCGACGCGGAGACCCCTTCGAACAGCGCGAGCAGCTCCTGGAGCGGGTCGTAACCCTCGCGACGCCGATCGTGGACCAGATCGAGGCAGAGCTCGCGCGCCCGCTCGTCGATCCGCGCAAGCGGCAGGATCTTCGCCGCGTGGACGATCGCGGCGTCGAGGCCCGCCTCGACGGCCTCGTGCAGGAAGACCGAGTTCAGCACCTGCCGGGCGGCGGGGTTCAGCCCGAACGAGACGTTCGAGAGACCGAGCAGCGTGTGGACCCCGGGGAGCTCCGATTTGATCGCGGAGATCCCCCGGATCGTCTCGATCCCGTCGCGCCGGCTCTCCTCCATACCGGTCGACAGCGGCAGCGCGAGCGGGTCGAAGATGAGGTCGGAAGGCTCGAGGCCGTAGCGACCGACGGCGATGTCGTGGATGGCACGGGCAGCCCGGAGTTTCCACTCGGCAGTGCGCGCCTGACCCTCCTCGTCGATGCAGGTGCAGACCACCGCGGCGCCGTACTCCCGTGCGAGCCGGAGGAACCGGTCGAGTCGCGTGCCCTCACCGTCTCCTTCCTCGAGGTTCACCGAGTTGAGGATCGGGCGACCTCCGAGCCACTGCAGAGCGGCCTCTGCGACCGGCGCCTCGGTCGAGTCGATCATGAGGGGAACGGTGGACTGCGTGGCGAGCCTGCTTGCGACCTCGGTCATGTCCGACACGCCGTCGGCGCCGGTGTAGTCGACGCACACGTCGATCACGTGCGCGCCTTCGGCAATCTGGTCCCGCGCCATCGCGACGCACGTCTCCCAGTCGGCGGCGAGCATCGCCTCGCGGAAGCGCTTGGAGCCGTTGGCGTTCGTCCGCTCGCCCACCACGAGAAACGAGGTCTCCTGGGCGAACGGCACCGAGCTGTAGATCGACGCGGAAGCGGGTTCGTGCCCTGGGAGGCGCTTCGCGGGGGCGACCCCGTGCAGCGCCTCGACGACCGCTCGGAGATGCTCCGGCGTCGTCCCGCAACAGCCTCCAACGGCCGCCACCCCGTACTCGGACACGAAGCGGTGCAGGTGCGCGGCGAGGTCGTCGGGGCTGAGGTCGTAGTGCATCTTGCCCTCGACGACCGACGGGAGCCCCGCATTGGGAAGCACCGAGATCGGCACCCGCGAGTGGCCGGAGAGGTACCGGATGGCTTCGTGCATCTCCGCCGGCCCGGTGGCGCAATTGACCCCGACGACGTCGACCTGCATCGCGTCGAGGGTGGTGAGCGCGGCGGCGACCTCGGTCCCTGGGAGCATCCTCCCGGTGAGCTCGATGGTCACCTGTACTTGGAGAGGGACTTGCCGTTCCACCGCTGCCATGGCGCGCCGTGCGCCGTTGATCGCGGCCTTCGCAGAAAGCAGGTCGAAGACCGTCTCGATGAGGAGGAGATCCACGCCGCCTTCGAGCAGCCCGGCCGCCTGGGCTTCGTAGGCCGCCCGGAGCGCGGGATAGGAGATCTGGCCGAGCGTGGGGAACTTCGTGCCGGGCCCCATGCTTCCCGCCACCCAGCGCGGGCTTGCGGGCGACGAGTACTCGTCTGCGACCCGCCGGGCGAGCTTCGCGGCGGCGACGTTGATCTCCCGGACCTGGTCTCCGAGCCCGTACTCGTCGAGGACCACCGAGAAGGCGCCGAACGTGTCGGTCTCGATCACCTCGACCCCGACATCGAGGAACGACCGGTGCAGCCGCTCGACCGCGCGCGGGTAGTTCAGCACGAGTACCTCGTTGCACCCTTCGAGCTTGGCGCCGCCGAACTCGTCGGCACCAAGCTCCTGCAGCTGGAGGTTGGTGCCCGTCGCGCCGTCGAAGATCACTACGCGCTCGTGCACGGCGCTCAGGTAGTCCGAACGCGAGGGATCGAGGCGACCGAGCGGGATGGAGGCCATCTGCCAGAGAGGCTATTCGCTGCCGACCACTACCATCCGCCCTTGTGCGCATCTACACCCGCAAGGGCGACGACGGCACCACCGGACTCCTCTACGGCGGCCGTGTCGGGAAGGCCAGCCCTCGCATCGAGCTCAACGGGGCTGTCGACGAGGCACAGGCCGCGCTCGGCGCAGCCAGGGCGGAGTCGGACCCCGGCTCGGAGCTCGACGAGCTGCTGGTCGTGCTCGAACGGGAGCTGTACGTGCTGATGGCGGAAGTTGCGACCGCCCCGGAGAACCGAGGAAAGCTGGTACCCGGAAAGAGCCTGGTCACCGAGCCGATGGTGCTGCGGCTCGAAGAGTGGATCGACCGGCTGGGAGATCGGTTCCCGATGCCGAGCGAGTTCGTCGTCCCCGGCGCCAACCGGGTCTCGGCTGCCCTCGACGTCGCCCGCACCGTCGTGCGCAGGGCAGAGCGGGTGCTTGCGGCGACGGGGCCGCTCCACGAGGGGCCGACCGGGAGCCCCGGTGCAGATGCCGTGGCCTCGCACGTCGGGCCCTACCTCAACCGATTGTCGGACTTGCTCTGGACGATGGCACGCTGGCAGGAAGGGGAGGTCCATTTGACTGCCAGGGAGCGTTCGGCCCCCCGCGGCAGGGACTGACCCAGCGCGCAGGACGTCGCGGGTGACGAATGCCCGAGCGCCTGCATCGAGGAGGTGAGCTGATGCTCGATTTCGACGTGGCGACGACGGTGCCCGAGGGTGTCGTCGCCATTGGCGTTCCGGTGGTCGCCGTCGCCCCACCAGCAGTGAGCGGCGAAACCTCCGTCGAATGGCTCGTCGACACCGGGAGCGTGGACGGCCACGCCGGGGGCGTGGTCCGAGGGCTGATGCCGGGCGTGCCCGACGTCTCCTGGCTGCGACGCCAGGGCTTCACCGCCGGAAAGGGCGCTGCCTTGCCCCTCCGGGGGGCGTCCGGGCCCCCCGCGGTCGTCCTCCTCGGGCTCGGCGAGCGGGCGGGCCTGGACCCCGAGCGCTGGCGTCTTGCCGCCGCGGCGCTCGTCCGCGCGTCGGGAGAGGGCGGGGGGACCGCGGTGATGCTGGTTCCCGAGGACCCACCGGGTGGCGACGAGATGTCAGTGGCCGCGGCGATCGCGGAGGGCGCGGCGCTCGCGAGCTACCGATTCGACGCCTACCGCACCACGCCCCAGACCGAAGGGATCGATCGGCTCCTCGTCGTCGGCCATGGGGACTGGGAGAAGGGGCTCCGACGGGGCGCCACGACTGCCGCGGCGGTCGCGTTCGCCCGCGACCTGGTCAACACGCCTCCGAGCGACATGACCCCGCGTGAGCTGGCCGAACGTGTACGTGAGCGGCTCTCCGGGCTCCAGGGAACGACGGTGGAGATCTGGGACGAGGAACAGATCGCGGCGGAACGGCTCGGCGGCCTCCTCGCGGTCGCGCGCGGTTCGGGAGAGCCTCCTCGGCTCGTGCGGGCGACGTACACGCCGTCGGGCGCGCACGCCGGTGCCGGCGACGGTGCCCCTCACGTGGTACTGGTGGGCAAGGGCATCACCTTCGACTCCGGAGGACTGTCGCTCAAGACGGCCGACGGGATGGTGACCATGAAGACCGACATGACCGGTGCCGCCGTCGTGCTCGCCGTCACCTCGGCGTGCGCAGCGCTCGAAGTGCCGGTGAAGGTGACGGCGATCGCGCCGATGTCCGAGAACATGCCCGGCGGACGGGCACAGAAGCCCGGTGACGTGTTTACGGCACGAAACGGCAAGACCGTGGAGGTGCTCAACACCGACGCCGAGGGCCGCCTCGTCCTCGCCGACGGGCTGTCGCTCGCCGCCGAGCTTTCACCCGACGCGATCATCGACGTGGCGACGCTCACCGGGGCACAGGTGGTGGCACTGGGAAAGGGGATCGCCGCGCTGCTCGGGAACGACCCCCGCCTGATGGAGGCGCTGCAGGCTGCCGGAGCGCGCGCAGGCGAGCGTCTGTGGCCCCTGCCGCTGCCGGACGATTACCGCGAGCACATCGACTCGGAGATCGCGGACATGAAGAACATGGGAAGGCCTCGCGAGGCCGGGACGATCGCCGCGGCGATGTTGCTCGCCCGCTTCGTCGACGGTGCGCCGTGGGCGCATCTGGACATCGCCGGGCCAGCGCGCGCTGAAGAGAGCTCGGGATACTTCTCGAAGGGCGCGACGGCATTCGGCGTTCGGGCGCTCCTCGATTACCTCGTGCACTACCCGCCCTCGGACCCCGGGCGGTAGGACGAGCCGCTCGCACGGGCGGTAGGACGAGCCGCTCGCACCGGGAGGCAGGACGCGCAAGGCGGCAGGACGCGCAAGGCGGCAGGACGCGCAGCACTGCCAAGCGACGGTGCTTCGTGCCGCGTCGCGCCGGACGTTCTCGGCCCCC
>JAJZMN010000029.1 GCA_021850345.1 Actinomycetes bacterium
GTGCGCGCCTGACCAGCGGTCGTGGTGGCGGGGGCGGGATTTGAACCCGCGACCTTCGGGTTATGAGCCCGACGAGCTACCAGACTGCTCCACCCCGCGGCGGAGCTCTCATCATAGCAGGCCCGGGGTCACCGGCACTCGGGTGCCTCGAGCCGAAACCGCCGGTCCTGGATCCGCGGCCAACCGCCCCCGGCGCCTTCTGGTCCCGGGCGATCAGCCACCCCGCTTGCTGCGACGTGCTGGGCGGACGGGCACGTGGATGGTCGCACCCGGCCAGCGTTGCAGACTCCGATCAGTCTGTGGCACCGCCTTCAGCCTGTAGCACCACCGGTCTCCTCCCGGTCAGCGTCGCTTACGCCGAGGTCGACGGCCCCATGCTCTGCCTCGTACGCGCGCAACGACGCCACAATCCTCTCCACGTCGGATTCCGAGCCTTCCGCACCTCGACCGGTGCGCTGCGCGTACACGGCCGCACCGAGATCATGCAGCAACGCGTCTGCCACCCGCTTGGCCTGGATGCTGTCGAGCCTCGCCTGCCCCTTCTGGGCCGCGTCCTTTGCAACGTCTCGGGCGGTGGCGGTCGCCGTCGCCGCCTGTGCCTTCACCTTGTCGAGCAGTCCCATCGCCCACCTCCCCTCGTGCGATCGGCCTATCCATCATCCCACCAAATGGGCTGTCAGGTCTCGTTCGCACGTGACACCGAGGCGCCTCCCCCGCCAGCCGCACCCTGAGACGTCGAGTTGGTATGAGCGGACGACGGTCCACTGCTCTTGGGAGCCGCCGTGGCAGACGAGCCCGACGAGAGCGTGCCGCCGGACGGGGGCGTCGGAGCCGACGACCCAACGGAACCGGACGAACCCACCGAGCTCGCCGACCCCTTCGGCGCCGAGGAGCTGTTCGCACTGTTCGGCGAAGCACTTGTCTGGCTGAGAAGCTGCGCGGCCTTCTCGGTCGCGCGCTGCGCGGCAGCGACCTCGCTCGCATACCCGGAGAGGTTCGAAGCCCTCAGGTCCGCTTGGGCAGCCGCGTAGTCGTTCGAGGCCTGAGCGAGCAGCCCACGCGCCGCGCTGACCTGCGGCGAGCTCGCCGACGAGCCCGATGGGGACGACGTCGGCGATGTTGTCGCGCTCGGTGTTGTGGTGAGAGTGCCATTTGTGCTCTTCAACGTCGTGCCGAGCAGCGCGTTCAGTGCCGCTCCAAGTGTCTTGCGCATCTCAACGCGCTGGCCGAGCACAGCGATCACGTCCTTCAGTTGCGGAACGCTCACGGTCTTGGACTCGACGTAGAGGGGCCGCACGTAAAGCATCGACTTGCCGATCGGCACCGGCAAGATGTTGCCGAGAAGCACCCTCGATCCTGTCTTGTCCAAGAGCGTCACCGTCTTGGAAACAGCCGGTGTTCCCTCGATCTCGGAGTCCGCGAGGATGGGCCCCGCCTTGCTCGCGCCAGGCGGCGTCTCGTATACGTGCAGCTGGCCGAACTCACGTGGGTCGGAGTTGGCGATCAGGATGCCTCGCAGCAGCTTGCTGTCGGCGCTGCCGCTGCCTGTCGCGGGTACGAAGACGTCACTCAGGGTGAACGACTGTGTCGTCTCTCCGGGAAGTGCCATCACCTGGAACAGCGGTGTCATCGGTTGGTACGAACCGCTCACCGGGACGCCGTGTGTGAACACGATGCTGAACTTGAGCGGCTGGTCAGGGGACCCCACACCAGTCGTCGGGGACACGACCCAGGCGTCACCTGCGGAGTAGAACGCCGACGGTGAGGTGATGTGGTATCGGCCGTAGAGCGCGGCCTGGATGGCGAACTGGTCGATCCCGTAACGCAGCTGTGACCGCAGCGCGGGCGACATGGCCGACGACGGAGTGAACAGGTGCGGGAACGCGGACTCATAGGCGCTCAAGATGGGTGTGCTGCGATCCATCGCGTAGAACGTCATCTTCCCCGAGTACGCGTTCACCACGACAATGACCGAGTTGCGAATGTAGTTGTAGCTGCCGGAGAGCGTCGAACCGGTGGGGGTCAACTGGCTCTGGGCGTTCTGCGAGTAGGGATAATTGCTCGTCGTCGTGTATGCGTTCAGGATCCAGTCGATCTGCCCGTTCACGAGCGCCGGGTACGGCGTCGGGTCGTAGCGAAGGAACGGTGCTGCCATCTCTGCCATTGTGCGCACATTCCGCACGAACATCATCTTCGAATTGGACGTGATGAGGTTCGACAGCAGCAGGTTCAGATCGCCGAAGCGCAGCGCGAAGGCGGCCTTGGTGAAGAACGACCCCAGCTTCACGCCGCCGTTCCCACCATAGTGCCCCTCCAGCTGCGCACCTGTGGCGGTCAGCGCTTCGAGCTCGGGCTGCTTGGTGTCCGCCACCACGTAACCCGGTTCGCCGATGCCGAAGTACACCTCGGGCTGACGGACCTTTGGGAAGCCTTTGGCACTGGTGGTCGGCACGTCACGAATCGAGAAGACCGGGTTTCCATCGGCAGTCGCAGCATTGGCGGGCGCGAGCACCAGGCCGTCGCCATGCGTGTACTGCAGATGTGTGTTGACCCAGCTCTTCGCGTTCACGTTCTTCGGGTCGATCTGTCGCACGCCGACGATGTCGGGGTGAATGGTGCCCCCCGACGAGTAGCGTTCCACCTGAACATTGGAGAACGTGTAGTAGGAGCTGATGTCCTGCTTCGCCTGGAAGTCCGCGAGCGACACTGTGGCGCTCGGGTCCCACAGGCGGATGTTGTTGAGCGTTGTGAGCCCAGCGTCGACAGATGTGGGCGAAAGCGTTGTGTTGTCCGGGAACTTCGACACGGTGACGTGATTGAGCCCGTAAGCGTTACGCGTCGCTTTGATGTTCCGCGCGATGTACGGCTTCTCCAAGGTGCTCTGCGCGGGGTTCACCTTGAACGCCTGGAGCATCGCAGGGTAGATCACACCGATCACCAGAGCCACGACACCCCAGACGCCGATCGCGATCACCGGGAGGGTCCAACCCTGCCGACGGATGTTGAAGAGCAGGATCGCCGCAGCGAACAGAGAGACGAAGAAGAGGAGCGCGAACGCCGGCATGCGCGCGTGAACGTCAGCGTACCCCGCACCCTCTACGTAGCCGTTGCCCGACATGTCGAGCTCGTAGCGCGCCAAGACGTACCCAGCCGCCTTGGCCAGCGCGATGAGCGACAGGAGAACCGAGAGATGGACCTTCACGAGGGGCCGCACTCGCGGCGCGGCACGCGTACGGATGCCGCCGTTCAAGTAATGGAAGATCACCGTGAAAATGACGATGACCACGAGCGACGCGAGGACCCAGTCGACGAGGAACTGGAAGAACGGCAGCCGGAACACGAAGAACCCGATGTTCATGCCGAACAACGGGTCCTTGCCGGCAAAGGGCTTCGGATGCGTGAACAGCAGCCAGTCGTTCCACTGCCCGATCGTCGTCGCCCCTGCAATGAGCGCGGCCGCCACTGAGAGCGCCGCGTACACCCGGCCCGCGTACGGCCGGACCGTTCGCTGGTAGCGGGCAACGAGCTCGTCGTCGACGACGGGGGAAGATGTCCTGGCGGCGAGGCGATCACAGATGACCAGGTTCACCCACAGCGCGATGAAGAACGCTGCGCCGAAGCTCGCGAACAGACCGACCTTGACCGCCACGAGCGTCGACCACACTGGGTGGATTCCGAGAGAAGAGAACCAGAGGCTGTCGGTGTACATGCCGGCGAGCGTGCGCAGCGACGCGAGCACGACGATCAGCACTGCGACGAGACCGACGACCCACCATCGCAGGCGACGGCTCCCTGGACTCCCGGCGCGTGGTGAGACATCTGACGGCATACGCACCGGAGGAAGCCTAAGACCGGGCCAGCTCAAGATGCGGTCGGGACGACCAGGCAACGGCATCCCGGGTGTGCTGGCGGATAGCGGTGACCGGTCGGGAATTCCTCCCCCATCGGCACGTCACCAGCCAGCGCGTTGTCCTCGCAGTCCGCACATCCCGGTCCCGACTCGCTGCGCACCCAGCGCAGCCCTTTGCTACGCGCCGCGCCCGCGAGCACTCCGGCGTCGAACGCTTCGATGGCGCGGTCCTCGGTCAGCCGCTCGATCCGCTCACCTCGCCACTCTCGGTAGGCGGCGCCGATCCGCTCGGCAGCGTCGGGAATCTCGGCGCCTTCGAGCCGGCGTCGGAGTAGTGCCACGATCGTCGCGGCGAGATCGTCGGCGATCACATCGACGGTGCGAGGATCGGGCGAGCTGCTCTTCGGCTGGCGCCCCCCGCTGAGCGAACGCGCGAGAGCATTGCCTGCCGCGATCGCGTCGCGCACGCCGCTGGCTGCCGCCTTGGCGTACAGCGCGCGTTGCGCGTCCTCTTCGGCCAGCAGGTCGTCGTTCCACTCTCCGGTGCCCTGGCGCAGGCGGTCGAGGAGGCGGTTCTGGTCGTCCTGGAGCGCACGCTTCAAGCGGCGGGCCATCGCCGGAACGATTGGCCCGAGCGCCTCGTCTCGCGCGGCAAGTGCCGCAGCGTCAGGGCTCGCAGATGCCGGCTCGGCATCCGCACCTGGATCGTCACCGCCGCGTGCCGCTGCCACTGGCGAAGCCTCGACGACGGGCAACGCATCGGCCACGGGTGCAGCGTCGACCTCGGGTACCGAGTCCTCAGCCGGCAGGTGCTCGGTGACTGGCGCGTGCTCGGTCGCTCTTGGCGCGGCACTGTCCTCGGCACCCAGCGTCGGGGCATCGGCGCCCAGCGTCGGGGCATCGGCGCCCAGCGTCGGGGCATCGGCGCCCTTGCCTGCACCACCGGGAACGAGCGTCTCATCGGGTTCAGCAGGCGATCCTGCGTCCTCGTCGGGCGTTTCTGCGTCGGTGTGCCTTGCGCGCAAGCGGGCGAAGAGCTCTTCCACCTCCGACGCCGTGTCGTGTCCGCTGGCAGACTCCGCGGCCGCGCCAGGCTCGTTCGGGTCGGCGGCCGGCGCGGGTGGCAGCTCGTCGGGGCCGGATATCGACGACGCGTCGCCTTGCGCTGTGACCTCGCCGACAGCCGGCTCGGGCGACGGGCTCACGACCGTCGCGATGTCGTCGAACCTGAGCCCTGCCGACCGAGTCGCGCCCCGGGTATCGCGCGGCGCGACGACAACCTCGTCGAGAGCCCCGGTCGGGGTGCCGAGCTCGGCGGCGGCGCGCTCAGCCTCTTCGACGAGCGCTCCTTCGGCGGCTGGCGCCGCATCGGCGTGGGCCGCGTGGGCCGCTTGGGCCGCCGCGGCGCGTGCTGCGTCGTCAGCACGCCCGAGATCGTCGACGATCCGGTCGAGCGAGCGTCGCACGCCCATCACCGAGCCGGCGATCTCGTCGCGCGCGGCACGAAACTGGTCGATCTGCTCGGTCATCCCTCGGCGCCGCTGCGCCATGTCGGCAAGCACTCGCCGACGTGCCTCCTGGGCCTGGTCCACCATGGCCCTGCCGTGCTCACGGGCGCGCTCGACGAGGGACTCACCTTCTGCTCTGGCGGCCTCGAGGACGGCCATGGCCTCTTCCTTCGCGTGCTGGCGCAGCGCGTTCGCCTCGAGCTCTGCCTCAGCGATGCGCGCCGCCGCCTGCGACTCGGCACCCACCTGGACCTCGGTCGCATGCGCCTGTGCATCGCGCACTGCAGTTGCCGCCGCCTCCTCCGCCTGCTGGGCGATCCTCGCGGCTTCCTCGTGCGCGCTGCGGAGCACGGCCGCACTGCGCTGCCCGAGCGCCGCGCTGAGCGCGGCCTCGTCGAGAACGGGGTGGCGCGCCGCCTCTTCTGCGGCCGCCAGCCGTTCGTGCAGCTCCTGCTCTCGACGGGTCGCGGCCTCCAGCTCCCCCGCGAGCTGCTCGAGGAAGTCGCGTACCTCCTTGGGGTCGTAGCCGCGGCGAGCGGTCCCGAAGGCGCGCCCGGCGACCTCGGCCGCCGACCACCGTGAGGTCGGTGAGAAAGATCCTGTCCGAGCCACTGCGTCAAAGACTAGGACCCCTGCGGGCCCGCCGGGGAAGTACCCGGCGACGCCGGCACCGTGCCACCGAGCCGGTGCAGATCGTCGAGGGCCTGGGCCAGGGAACGCACGCCGACGACGGTCAGGCTCGGCGTCGCCTTCGCCTTCGCTGTGGCGACCTGGGCGGCCGGCACGAAGAACACGCTCGCGCCTGCCCGCTCGACCGCGACGGTCTTCTCGGGGACGCCTCCGACCTCGCCGACGGCGCCATCCGGGCTGATGGTGCCCGTGGCGGCGACGGTCCGCCCGCCGGTCAGGTGGCCACCCGAGAGCACGTCGAGGATCCCGAGGGTCATGGCGAGCCCGGCGGAGGGGCCGCCGATGGATGTGGTGCGCACCGTGACGGGGAACGGGAAGTGGTAGTCCTCCTGGGTCTCGGCCTCCACGCCGAGGAAGCCCTGTGCCCGATGCACCCCGACGCCGCACGGCGGTGTCGGCGAAGGTCGCGGGACCGAGGACGGCCACCTGGCGAGCGTGACGTGCTCGGTGACCGTCCGGCCCGGCTTCAACACCGCGTGAGCGGTGACGGTCGACTGCTCGACCGAAAGGGTGACCCGGTCACCTGCCGCGCGTCGCGCGAGCGCCCGCGAGAACGCGCACACGTCGGGCGTGGGCGTGCCATCGACCGCGGTCACGACCTGGCCGACGTGCAGGACCCTGGCGGCGGGAGACCCCGCGACGACAGCGAAGACGAGCGTGCCAGCTGCATGCTCGCCGACGTCGTAGCCAAGACGAGTGAGCGCCGCCGCCTTCGCTGCGGCCTGCGACTGGGCCATCTCGAGATAGCCCTGCACGACGAGCTCGGAAGGTGGGGTGGCAGGGCCGAGCACTGTGGTGGCGGGGAGAACCTGGACATCCGAGCGGAGCTTGTCGTAGAGGTAGGCGAGGGCAGTGACCTGGCTCACGTAGACGTCGGTGAGCAGCAGCTTTCCCTCCACCCGGTGCGCGCGCGAGCGCGGCACCGTCACGAGGGGGCCGACCGGCCGCGCCTCGCCCGGGGTGAGGGCGTAGTAGCCGAGCTCGATGTGGTCGGCGACGGCGCCCGCTACGAGCAGCACGACGAGCGCGACGGCGACGGCGACCAGCCAGCGGGGGGTTCGCCGCGGCGGGCCGCCGGCAAGGTCGACTGTCGTGCGGGTCGCATCAGGCTCGGACATACTCGGTCGGTGCCGGACGATCCTGTCACGGACGCACCGCTCGATGACGCGCGGCCGCTGCGGCCGGTCGACGTCGTGCTCGCGGGCCACCGCGGCGACGTGGCCACCGCCCGGCGGGGCTTCGCGTCGTTGGACCCTGCGGCGCGCGAG
Source organism: Actinomycetes bacterium (assembly GCA_021850345.1). Next base: position 7,317 of record JAJZMN010000029.1, read on the forward strand.
GTGGCGATCGGCGCGCTCGACCGCCTCGGCGCGCTCGATGAGGGCGCGCTCGTCCAGGCGCTGTCCGACGACACGCCGGCCGTGCGGCGCCGGGCGTGCGACATCGCCGCCACCTTCGACGGCACCGACGAGCTACGACGCTCACTGTCGGCATCGCTTCACGACGACGACGCGTTGGTCGTCGAGGCGGCGTGCTGGGCTCTCGGCGAGCAGCGGACAGCCGACGCGATCCCAGCGCTCAGCCATGTGGCGAGATCGCACGCCGACATCCGCGCGCGCGAGGCGGCCGTGGCGGCGCTCGGCGCGATCGGCGAACCGGCTGGGCTCGGCGCCGTGCTCGACGCGCTCGGCGACAAGCCGACCGTGCGCCGTCGTGCGGTTGTCGCGCTCGCCGCCTTCGAGGGGGAAGAAGTGACCGCGGCCCTCGAGCGCGCCGCCGCCGATCGTGACTGGCAGGTACGCGAAGTCGCCGAGATCCTTCGCGACCAGTGAGCGGCCCTTCGCGACCAGTGAGCGACGCAGTGCAGCGCGACCGCTCCCGAACCCAGGGCTCGGCGAGACCGATTGGCGTTCGACCCCACCAGGCTCGGCGGGGTGGGATCAGCGATCGGCCGAGGCGAAGAGCGGCGCGAGACGGTCGAACGACTCGATGCACTTGCCGGCACCGAGGGCGACACACTCGAGGGGCATGCCGACGAGGTGCACGGGCACGTTCGCGGTGTCGGCGATCCGTTGCGCGAGCCCACGCAGCAGCGCGCCGCCGCCGGTGAGGTGGATGCCGTCGAAGATGATGTCCTGCGCGAGCTCGGGTGGTGCCTCGCCGAGACAGTGAGAGGTGGCCTCGAGGATCTGGGCGACCTGCTCCTCGATCGCCTCGCGCACTTCTGCCGCGCTGAGCACCACGGTACGAGGAAGGCCCGTGGAGACTTCGCGTCCGCGCACCTCTGCGTCGGGCTCGTCCTCGTAGGGCGCGGCCGAACCGATCGCGAGCTTCACCGCTTCGGCGGTCCGCTCGCCGATCGCGATGCCGAAGTTCGAACGGACGTACTGCTGGATGGCGGCATCGAGATCGAAGCCGCCACAGCGGATCGCGCGCATTGCCACGAGCCCGCCGAGCGAGGTCACCGCCATCTCAGAAGTGCCCCCACCGACGTCGACGACCATCGAGCCGACCGGCTCGTGGATCGCGAGCCCCGCGCCGATGGCCGCAGCGAGCGGCTGGTCGATGAGGTAGCACGACGACGCACCCGCAGCGCGCGCGGCTTCTTTGACGGCCCGGCGCTCCACCGCCGTGATGGCGGAGGGGACGCAGATGAGGACCTTGGGACGGTTCATCCGCCCGACGCCCACGCGTCGCAAGAGCACGTGGATCATGCGCTGGGTGATCTCGAAGTCGGTGATCGCCCCCTGGCGCATGGGCCTGACGGCGACGATGTACCCCGGGGTGCGGCCGATCATCTGCCACGCCTCCTCGCCGAGGGCGAGCACGTCCTTGCTCCTGGTGTCCATCGCGAGCACGGTCGGCTCGTTCAGCACGATCCCCCGTCCCGCGGCGTAGACGAGGGTGTTCGCAGTGCCGAGATCGATCGCCAGGTCACGGGACATCGGCGACATGGTACGCAGACCGGGGGCGATGCCATCCTTCGGGCGCCGGTCGGTAACCTCGCGGCGTGCCGTGGGGGCCCCTCGAAGACGATCCGGACGACGCGGCGGAAGGGTCTCGTGGATGGATCCCGCCCGAGGCTCGCACATGGCGTCATCCCTCCGAGCTGCACAGCGCACAGATGGCGCAGATGGCGATCGCGTACAGCACCCGGCCCGGTTGGCGCCGCGGGGCGACCATCCTCGTCGGCACCGCAGCGTTGCTGGCGATCGCGATCGG
>JAJZMN010000162.1 GCA_021850345.1 Actinomycetes bacterium
CTTCTCGACGCCTGCGCATAGCGGGACGCCTGGCGAGCGCGTCGGGCCGGGCTACTCGCTCGACGGGTCCCGGAGGTGATCGGTCCAACCCCGACCGTCCCACCAGCGCTGCCGGTTGCTGCCTGCAGGGTCTGGGTACCAGCCTGCGGGCGGGAGTGGCGGCGGCGGCACATTGGCGGGGTATCCGGTGCCGTAGCTGGCGTAGGAGGGCGGCCCCTGCTGGGGACCGTACGGGTAGGGGGCCTGCTGTGGCGGGTACGACGGGCCACCCTGCGGTCCCCCACCGAAGGGCTGGCCGCCGTAGCGGCCTGTGGTGCCGAAGGGGTGCGGGCCGCCGCGCGGATCGGCGCCGTAACCGAAGGGCGGCTGCCCGCTCTGACCCGCAGCTGTCCGAGGGAACCGGCGGCGCAGCACGACGAGGTAGAGCAGGGACGAGACGAGAGCGAGGGGCCACAGCACGAGCCAGCCGACGCCGAGCGTCACACCCCACAGCACCTTGCGACCGGTCGAGAACTGCCAGGGCGGGCGCCGAGCGACATCGATGATCGCCCAGATCACCGGGACCAACGTCGCCAGCCCGAGCGCGCCGAAGACCGCAAGCCAGTCGTTGCCGGTCACGAGGGACCCATCGTCACGAGACAGTGTGGGGCGTCGAGAGCCACCACCCGATGTTATGCGGGACCCCGGGTGCCATGAGCGGCACCCGGGGTCTGCACATGTCAGTTGCCGATTCCCCCGATCTCAAGCTTCGTCTTCGCCGCCGGCAGTCATCTTCTCGCTGATCATGTTCACGACGGTCGGGTCCATGAGCGTGGTCACGTCACCGAGCTCGCGGTGCTCTGCGACGTCACGCAGGAGCCGCCGCATGATCTTGCCGCTCCTCGTCTTGGGGAGCTCGGGCGTGAGGATGATCTGGCGAGGCTTGGCGATCGGCCCGATCGTCGTGGCGACGGTGTTGCGCAGCTCGTCGACGAGCGCTTCGGTCGCCGCCTCGTTCTCGACCTGCACGTTGCCCTTCACCGTGACGAAGGCGACGATCGCCTGGCCGGTCGTCTCGTCGGAGGCACCGACGACCGCCGCCTCGGCGACGGAGGGGTGACCGACGAGCGCGTGCTCGACCTCGGTGGTCGAGATGCGGTGGCCCGAGATGTTCATGACGTCGTCGACCCTCCCGAGCAGCCACAGGTCGCCGTCGTCGTCCTTCTTGGCACCGTCACCGGCGAAGTACACGCCGGGGAACCGGGACCAGTACGTCGAGACGTACCGGTCGTGGTCGCCCCAGATGCCGCGCAGCATGCCGGGCCATGGCTCGGTGATGACGAGATAGCCGCCTTCACCATTGCCGACAGGCTTGCCCTCGTTGTCCACCACCTCGGCGCTGATGCCGGGGAACGGCCGCATGGCTGCGCCGGGCTTGGTCGAGGTGATGCCGGGGAGCGGGGTGATGAGAATGCCGCCGGTCTCGGTCTGCCACCAGGTGTCGACGATCGGGCACCGTGTCCGGCCGACGTTCTTGCGGTACCACATCCATGCCTCGGGGTTGATCGGCTCACCGACACTGCCGAGCACGCGCAACGAGGAGAGGTCGTGGGCCGCAGGCAAGTCCTCGCCCCACTTCATGAGAGTGCGGATGGTGGTGGGCGCCGTGTACAAGATGTTGACCTTGTAGTCCTCCACGATCCTCCACCAGCGGTCCCTCCCCCCTGCTGTGGGGGTGCCCTCGTAGAGGACGGAGGTGGTGCCGTTGGCGAGTGGTCCGTAGACGATGTAGCTGTGCCCGGTCACCCAGCCGATGTCGGCCGCAGTCCAAAAGACGTCTTCGTCCGGCTTCACGTCGAAGATCAGCCGGTGGGTGGCCGCCACGTGGGTCAGATAGCCCCCGGTCGTGTGCAGGATGCCCTTGGGCTTGGCCGTCGTCCCCGAGGTGTACATGAGGTACAGCGGTTGCTCGGCCTCGAAGGACTGCGCCTGATGGGTGGACGACGCGGTCTCCACCGTGTCGTGCCACCAGTGGTCCCGCCCTTCGATCCACGCCACGTCCTGGCCCGTGCGGCGCACGCAGAGCACGGCACGCACTGTCGGGCACTGCTCGAGCGCTTCGTCCACGTGTGGCTTGAGAGCGGCGGCGGCGCCGCGGCGGTAGCCGCCGTCGGCGGTGATCACGACTTGGCAGTCGGAGTCGAGGATCCTCGACGCGAGGGCTTCGGCGGAGAACCCACCGAAGACCACCGAGTGCGGCGCCCCGATGCGGGCACAGGCCAGCATCGAGACGACCGCCTCGGGGATCATCGGCATGTAGATGGCCACCCGGTCGCCCGCCTTCACCCCGAGGGACTCGAGGGCGTTGGCAGCGCGGCTCACCTCCTCCAAGAGGTCCTTGTAGGTGATGGTCCGGGTGTCACCGTCGGGCTCGCCCACCCAGTGGAACGCCACCTTGGAGCCCTTGCCTGCGGCGACGTGACGGTCGACGCAGTTCACGCAGGCGTTCAGGCGTCCGTCCGCGAACCACTTCGCATCGGGAAGGTCCCACTCCAGCACGGTCGAGAACGGCGTGTCCCAGTCGAGACGTCTCGCCTGCTCCGCCCACCATGCGAGGCGGTCCGCCGCCGCCTCCTCGTAGATGGAAGGCTGGGCATTGGCTCTCGCCGCCAGCTCCGGTGGCGGATCGAACCGCCGGTTCTCGTGCAGCAGGGCCGAAAGGGCTTGCTGCCCGCTGGTTGGGGTGTGCTCGCTCATGGTGCCTCCCTCAGTTGAGCGAAGCGCGTGCCGCTGGGAAGCTCATCGGTTTGCCGACGAATAGCACGTGCCGTCCGGCCATGCCGTTCACGACGCCTGCCGCCGAGGTGTACCAGGCGGCTGCAGCGGTGATGACACCGACCACGCCCCCAGCCTTCACCAGATTCGCTGTGTTGGCAAAATTACCGATGAACAAGAGCAGCTCGGTGATCTCAAGGGTGAAGAACACCACCAGGACCGCTTTGTTCACGAACAGGCTCCACAAGAGCATGTAGGTGTTGAAGATGAAGAATGCCAGCAGGATCCAACCAAGGTCGTTGGTGACCTGCGTGGCGTTCTTCGCCGCCCCGGCCCCGAGCTCGACGTAGAGGCCGAGGCCGATCCAGAACCCGCCGTACGTCGAAAAGGCCGTGCAGCCGAAGACGTTGCGGTTCTTGAACTCCCACATGCCTGCCAGTAGCTGGCACGCCCCGCCGTACGCGAACGCGTAGCCGAGCCAGTCGTTGCCCGTCCCACGTGTCCACCCGGCGTTGTGCGCCGAGAGGAGGAAGGTGGTCAGGGCGAAGGCGGCGAGCCCGAGCGGTGCTGGGTCGGCTGCCGTCGGGATGCCGATGATTTCCGTCTGCTGCACGGGTCTGGTCGACTCGAAGGTCGTCGCCATATGTGCGGCCCTCCTCCCCGCCCGGCTGTCCGGGCGGGCTCGCTTGCCATGGGCACATCGATGCCCGGCACGACGGCCGTGGCTGTGCAGCCCCTCACGGGTCCCCCCATTGCGGGCAGCCCCCCTCTACGGGCAGCACGGCCCCTGCCGACCTGCCACCTGGGATCTTGAAGAAGTTGTTGCGTTCTGGCAAGGTCCCACGAGCACCCCATCGGCGGACGGCCGCCACGCGTCGCCGAACGGTCGATTTTTCACGACGAACGGTCGGTCGGTAGACGAGGAACGGTCGATCGGCGGACGACGAACGGCGCGATGACCCAGCGGTGGGCGGCTCGTGGCCGAAGCGTCGTCGGTGCCGGGGCCTGTGGAAGACTGCACGGGCGCGCCACGACGGTGGGTGGGCGAAGACGCGGCGTGCGGGGGTACTGGGCGTGCGAGTGGCAATTTGGGTCGCGCTGGGGGGCGTCGTCGGCGTCGCCGCGGTCGTCGCGTGGTTCGCGTTGCGAGGTGGCCGCGCCCTGGGCACGCCATCGCAGCGCACCACCTTCGAGACGCTCCACACCGCCAGCCAGACCGCCCCGGCGTTGCGCGAGGGGCTGACCACGGCGAGTGCGGAGCGCGCGGTGCCGCACCTTCGCCGGCTCCTCGGAGCAGGCGTGGTGCTCGCCGACCGAGGGGGCATGCTCGCTGTCGCGGACGTGGACACCACCCACTGCGCCCTGTTGCAGGAGGCGCTGGAGGCCGCAGTGACCTCGGGGAGGGCGCAGGTGCTCACCACGCGCCAGCTCGCCTGCGGCGACTCGCTCTGCGTCCTCCAAGGCGGTGTTGTCGTTCCCCTTCGCGTCGACGGGCAGGTGGTGGGGGCGCTCGGGTGCGTGGCGACGGTGGCGTCGGTCGCGCTCACGCGCCTCACCACCGAGGTGGGCCGGTTCGTGTCCTCCCAGCTCGAGCTGGCCGAGCTGGAGCGTGAGCGGGGCCGGGCGGACCAGGCGGAGCTGCGGTTCCTGCGAGCGCAGATCGCCCCGCACTTCGTCTACAACGCGCTGACCGCCATCGAGTCGTTCATCCGAACCGATCCCGAGCGGGCCCGCGAGCTGCTGGTGGACTTCGCCGACTTCACCCGTTACAGCTTCCGCAGCCACGGCCAGTTCGTCACGATGGCTGAGGAGCTGCGGCTCGTGGACACCTACTTGGACCTCGAGCGCGCGCGGTTCGGGGACCGGCTGTCGGTGTCGATCCGCGTGGAGCCCGAAGTCTTGAGCGTCCTGCTGCCATCGCTGGTCATCCAGCCGCTGGTGGAGAACGCGGTGCGCCACGGGCTGGAGCCGTCCGAGCGGCCAGGCAGCCTGTCCATCGCCATCACCGACGAAGGTGCCGAGGCGGCAGTGGAGATCGTCGACGACGGCATCGGCGCGGACCCCGTGCGCCTCGTACGGGTGCTCTCGGGAACCGATCCGAGCGAAGCGGTCGGGCTGCACAATGTGGACGAGCGCCTCCGCGCCGTCTTCGGCGAGGAGTACGGGGTGCGGATCCACAGCACGCTGGGAGGGGGCACCACGGTCAAGCTGCGCATCCCCAAGCGTCACCGGGCGGCGGTGCCGGCGTGAGCGTGTTGTCGATACTGGCGGTCGACGACGAGGCGCCGTCGCTCGACGAGCTCTCCTATCTCCTGGCGCGCTCCCCGCTCGTCGGGCGCGTGACCGTCGCGTCGAGCGCGACGGAAGGGCTCCGGCGTCTGAAGGCCGAGCAGTTCGACGCCGTGCTGCTCGACATCCGCATGCCGGGGCTCGACGGCATGGAGCTCGCACGAGTCCTCGCCCGCTTCGCCTCTCCCCCTGCAGTGGTCTTCGTGACCGCGCACGAGGACCACGCCGTCGAGGCCTTCGAAGTGGGCGCGGCGGGCTACCTGCTGAAACCCGTCGACGCTCAACGTCTCGACCGGGCGCTCCAGCGCGCGGTGGCCCGGCTCGCCGACCGCCCCGAGATCGCCTCGGCGTCCGGTGCGACGGGGGCGAATGGCGCGCGGGAGGGCGGCGCGCGCGACGAGCCGGCGCGCCACGGGCCGCTCGGACCCGATGGGCACGATGTGGTCGCGGTGGACTCCGGTGCCCGGACCCTTCTCTTGGCGTTGTCGGACATCGCGTGGGTGGAGTCCGCAGGGGACTATGTCCGGCTACACCTGCGTGACGGTGCCAACTACCTTCTGCGCACGCCGATGGCCACCCTCGAAGAGCAGTGGGCGGACCGAGGCTTCGTGCGGATCCACAGGGGATTCCTGGTCTCCTTGGCGGACATCACCGAGATCCGGACCGATGGGGCGCATACCACCGTCCATGTCGGTAGCCAGGAGCTGACGGTGAGCCGCCGCCACGTGCACGACTTGCGCGATCGGCTCGTGCGATACGCGAGACCCGGCGGTCGCTGACGCGCCGCGGTGCACGAGGAAGATCTCGCCAAGGAGCTCGCCAACAAGTTCGAGGACCATTGCACACGTGGCGAGCCGCAACAGATTGCGCGCATGGAGGACGCCAGTGATCTTAAGAGATCCGCCCCGAGGCATGTAGCAGTCCCCGCCTTCGCTGCGTGCGCGCATTCGAGCCCGCACTGCGGCACGTCCGTGCACGACTCCCGGATCGCCACGGAAATGTCACACACGAATGCATGCGGTCCGACACATCGCGGACGCGGCGCTTCGATCCTCAACCGACGCTTGCTCGACGTTGTGCACGCGGATCCTCGCAGGTCGCGGCGTTATGAACGGACATACCGACTTCGATGGATGGGATCGAAGTACACCATGTCGGAGTTGATGTTCTGTTGATTCTTGCCTCGATTGGCACGACGTCGCTCGGCACCGCTAGGTTTCACGGCGCTGAACGCGAGACGGCAAAGGCGAGAGAACGCCTGCCGGACGCTGACTGCGGGAGGGGGCGGTACAGAGCGGCGCCCCGACCGTTCGGTGAAGGCAACCGACGACGACACGCAGCCGGGAGGATCAACCCGACCAACGAGGAACGGACCGACACATCGGTCGCACACCCTGCAGCGATGAGCTAGGACGGATCGCGCCTTCCGCGCGCCGTCCGGGGCGTGGATGCATTGGCCGCGGTCCGAAGATCATCGACGGGCGGAGGGAGGCGCGTACTCACGCGCCCCGATCACGGGAGGTGCCGTGCGTTCTCGCATCGCACTCATCGCGGCGATTGCCGTAAGCATCATCATTTGCACCGCTGCTGTCGCGAGCGCGGTGACCCTCACTGCCGGGTCGTTCGCGAGCGGCGCGGCGCATGTAGCGAAGGCGCATGTAGTGAAGGCGCATGTAGTGAAACGGGAACGGCGAGGCGCCACCCGCGTCGGCCACCGGGCTGCGGCCCGTTCGGCGAAGCCCGGTTCTTCGGGCTTGGTGCGCCATCTGGTCGGAGAGTTCGAGTGGGCCATGCTGCGTCGGCACCCGATGACGGCGCCGGCACCGGTCGGTGCGCCATCGCCCGAGGCCGCGCCATTGCCGGTGGCACCTGCGTCGCAACCAGCCGTCGAAGCAGTGTCGTACACAGATGCCACCTCGACGACAACGCCGGATTGGGCGTGCATTCGCTACCACGAGTCGGGCGACAACTACGCGGAAGACTCCGGCAACGGCTACTCCGGCGCCTACCAGTTCTTGCCGAGCACGTGGAACGAAGCGGTGTCTGGCGCTGGCTACCCGCAGTACGCGAATGGCTGGGCCTTCGAAGCTCCGCCGGCTGTGCAGAACGCTGCGGCGTTGTGGCTGTACAACGCCGACGGCTGGCAACCCTGGAGCACGCGCTACGTGTGCGGTCTGTGAGCTGAGTCGGCGCGCCGACGACTGCACGGCGCGCCCACCTGAACCTGGTCGGGCTGGCGGGACTTGAACCCGCGACCTCTTGACCCCCAGTCAAGCGCGCTAACCAAGCTGCGCCACAGCCCGTGTTCGTCGGCCCTCCCGGGAGGGCCACAGCGGCCTTTGGCCGTGGAACGAGACTACAGGACCAGCGGGTGTCCTCCGATCCGGTCACGAGATCGGCGGAGCCCGAAGGCCTGCCAAAGGGTCCTGTAGCCCTAATCGCTGAGCCGTCCCCGACCCATGATGTGGGCGTGCACCTGGCAGACACCATCCGCAGGGGACGCGCGTCGGACGTCAGGTGGACATCGGCGCCGTATGGTCCGCACATGGTCGTCGAGGAGATGAGAGCTCCGTCCCGGCCGGCTGCCTGGAGCCTGTGGTATCTTTCCCGCCCCCGGACATCGCGTCCCCCAAGGAAGAGAGCCGCTCCGTGAGGTCCACTGCCCGAACCCTCTGCCTTCCACGGCAGAGCGTGGGCGGGCACATCCCGTCCGATCGCGGGGGTCTTGTTGCTCGCAGTCGTGAGCTCGCTGAGATCGACCACCTGCTGGGCCGCGTCCGGCGGGCCAGTGCAGGCGCAATCGGGTTCCGGGGTGAGTGCGGCGTCGGGAAGAGCGCGCTCGTCGAGGCGGCCGTCGCTCGGGCTACCGACTTGCGGACCGTCCAGATCCGCGGCGCGATCGTGGCGGGCGCTGCCGCTGGACGAGACGTCGTCTCCACCTGGCCGGACCCTCTCCAAGAGCTCGCCGCCCGAGTCGCAGACCCATCTCCGGAGCAGCCTCGCTTCGCCAGTCCTGGTGCAGGTGCCCTGGCCCGTCGCGCCGTGTCCGCAGTCGTCGTCGAAGCGGCCGCATCCTCCCTTCGCCGACTGACGGGTGCAGGTCCGCTTCTCATCTCGATCGACGACTGCCAGGTGCTGCCGAGGGAGCTCGTCGTCGCATTGGCAGCCGCAGTCGTCGGCCCGTTGTGCGACGAGCCTGTCGGGCTGCTCCTGGCCTGGCGGGACACGCCGCATCTCGAGCCCTTCGAGCTGGGTCTCCAAGAGGTGGTCGTCCATGAGCTCGGCGGCCTTACGGTATCCCAGAGCCGTGAGCTCTTGTCGGCCCACTGTGACAAGCTCCCCGACGACGCGGTGCTCTCCGAGCTCGTGGGCCGGACTGGCGGAAACCCGCTCGTGTTGCTCGGAGCCTGTTGTCAGCTCACCGTGGCGGAACTCGCCGGATGGCATCCCCTCCCTGACCCGTTGCCGCTCGGTCCGGCGTGCGCCGACGGGTTCAACGTTGGACGGCTCCTTCCGCCGGCGACCCGACGGACGCTTGCAGTGGTGGCAGCTGGAAGCGCGCCCACCAAGGCGGTGGTTCAAGCCATGGACCGCGTGGGAGTGACCTTGAGCGACCTGGCTCCGGCGCTCGATGCGGGTGTGGTGTACCAGAAGGGGACGAGGATCGGGTTTCGGCATCCGCTCGTGCGAAGTGCAGCGTTCTACGGTGAACCCGCCGACGTTCGCCGAGAGATACGGCGAGCGCTGAGCGACGTGCTCGCGGACGCGGGCGCCATCGAGGCGAGCGCTTGCCACGCCGGAGCCGATGTCGTCGGTGTCGACGCACTCGCAGCGCGTCGTCTGGCCGAGGCGGCGAGTGTCGCGCTCGATCGCGGCGACCCGGCATCGGCAGCCAGCTACGAGGAGCTCGCCGCGGGCTGTGCGGCCTCGCCCGACGAGGCCATGGAGCACCTCGCAGATGCCGCGGCGCACTGGGCATCCACCGGTGAGCCCGAGCGTGCCAGGCACTGCCTCGACGCCGGGACGGCGATGCGCGGCGGGCCGAGCGCAATAGCGGAGCTCAACTACCA
>JAJZMN010000060.1 GCA_021850345.1 Actinomycetes bacterium
GTCGGATCGACCTTGATCGTGATGGGTCTGCTCTGGTACGGCGCGACCCGGACGAGGACTGGCAAGGCGTTGCGAGCGTGCGAGGTCAACCCGACCGCGGCCCGCCTCGTCGGGATCCGGGTCGACCGGTACTGGACGATCGCCTTCGCCCTCGGAGCCCTCCTGGCGGCCTTTGCCGGAGCGATCCTTGTCCCCGTGACGTACGCCACCTACAACATGGGGATCCCGATCACCTTGAAGGCGTTCGTGGCGTGGGTGCTTGGTGGCGTGGAGTCTCCGGTGGGAGCAGTGGCCGGAGGAGTGAGCTTCGGCGTGCTGGAGGCCGCGGTGCTCGGGTACTCCCCGGCGTCCGTGGCGAACTACGGAGACGCCGTTCCGCTCCTTCTCCTGATCGTCGTCCTCGTCGTGCGAAGGCGTGGGTTGACCCGTCAGACGGTGGTGACGCGCGTATGAGCGTGAGTGGTGTTCCGTCGGTCGCTCGAGCGGACGTGCGTGGGGCGGCCCGAGCCCGAGCGTTGCTCGCCGAACAGTGGTGGGCGCCATTCGCCGGCCTGGCGGCGGTCGGAGCGGTCTTCTTCACCATGCCTCAGTGGATGCCGGACCTGGGGTTCTTGTCGGTGAGCGACGGGGTCACCGTCGCGATCTACACGATGCTCGCCTTGGGGATGGTCCTGGTCCTCGGGTACTGCGGGCAGCTCATGCTGGCCACCAACGCCTTGTTCGGGGTCGGAGCGTACGGGCTGGCCATCCTCGCGCTCCACCAGGGCCTGAACCCGTGGGCCGGTCTGGTCGTCTCCGCTGCCGCAGTGGCCGCCGGCGCGGCACTCATCGGCATCATGGTCTTCCGTCTGACCGGCCACCTCCTCGGCCTGGTCACCCTGGCCATCGGGTACATCGCGTACGTGGTCTTCGAGACGTCCTCCCTGACCGGTGGTGGGACGGGCATCAGCGCCGGACCGAGCTTGTCGATCGGGAGCGCGGTCTTCTCGGGCGGCGAGAACAGCTTCTTCTACGTCTGCACCGTGGCCGCTCTGATCTCGATCGTCGTCGCGCGCAATCTCGTGGTGAGCCGAACGGGGCGGGCGTTGAGGGCCGTCGAAGCGAACGAGGCGGCGGCGGCCTCGTCTGGCGTGAACGCCACCCATTACAAAGTGGTCGCCTTCGTGGTCGGTGCCATCATGGCCAGCGTCGCCGGAAGCCTGTACGCCAACTACGTGGGCGTGGTGGGACCTTCCTCCTTCACAATTCTCGTCACCGTGGAAGTTCTCCTCATGGCTGTGGTCGGAGGACTGCGGTCGATCTGGGGCGTGCCATTCGGTGTCCTGGCCGTCGTGACGTTCCAGGCGGCGCTGCAAACCTATGGACCAGACGTCATCCACATCACCTCGTCGTACTTCACGACCATCGGCTTCGGCCTGGTCCTCATCCTCGTGCTGCTGCTGCTGCCTGGCGGACTTTCCAGTGTCGGGAAGTGGGCCGAACGCATCGTTGAGTCCAGGCGAGCACGACTCCAGGGCTCGGCGACAAGCATCTCGGGCGGTACCGAAGTTCCCGAAGGGGTCGCCGATCCACCCGGTTCCTCCGCCGGCGGATCACCCGCTCGGGTTCGCAGCCTGTGGAGCGGCGAGGGCACGGAGGGTACGTGTCTCCTCCAGGCCGTAGAGGTGACGTGCTACTTCGACGGCTTGGCTGCGTTGGACGGCGTGAGCCTGGAGCTGCAGGCGGGAGAGGTGGTCGGTCTCATCGGCCCCAATGGAGCGGGAAAGACGACGTTCTTCAACTGCTTGTCGGGCCATGTGCAACCGTCCTCGGGTGTGGTGCGCATTGCGGGTGTGGATGTGACGGGCATGCCGCCACATCGCATTGCCCGTCATGGCCTTGCCAGGACCTTCCAGAACATCGAGCTCTTCTCGGACATGACTGTGCTCGAGAACGTGATGGTGGGGGCACACCTGTCTGCGCACGCCGGGGCGCTTTCGGCCATCTTACGCTTGCCGCGGCACTGGCGTGACGAACGTGGTCTGGCCGAACGCGCCAGCTACGCGCTGGAGCGGGTCGAGATGGCACAGCACTCCTCGCGACCTGCGACCGCGCTCTCCTACGGCCAGCAGCGCCGGGTCGAGATCGCACGGGCGCTGGCGGCGGAGCCTCACGTGCTCCTGCTCGATGAGCCCGCCGCCGGTCTCAGTGCCACGGAGGCAGAGGAGCTCGTCGAGCTGGTACGAGGTCTGGCGAGGGAGGCGCTCGGCGTCATCCTCGTCGAGCACAACATGCGGGCGCTCATGAACGTGGCCGATCGCGTGACGGTGCTCGCGTCGGGACGGCAGCTTCTGACCGGCCTTCCCGATGAAGTCCGTCAGGACGCAAGCGTCATCGCGTCGTACCTCGGGACCAGCCACATCGACCAGCCCGTCCGATTGGGTGCCGATCCTGGGGCGGCGCGCGGCGGGGTCCCGTACGCCCCCGGTGGTGGTTCGTGACGGGCGAGATCGATCGACCGACGGTCTTGCACGTCGAGGATCTCCTCGTGTCCTACGGGGCGGTGCGAGCGGTTCGAGGTGTGTCCCTCACACTCCACGAGAACGAGTGCTTCGGAGTGGTCGGCGCCAACGGCGCAGGAAAGTCGAGCTTGCTCGCCGGGATCTCCGGGCTGGTGCGTCCAGCCGGCGGGAATGTGTCGCTCGGAGGCGAAGACGTCACGGGGTCGAGGACCGAGGACAACGTTCGACGGGGGCTCGTTCTCGTTCCCGAGCGCCGGCAGCTCTTCTCCTCGATGTCGGTACGTGACAACTTGCTTCTGGGCGGCTACGTGCACGGTCGAGATCGGAGGGTGGCCGAAGAGCTGGAGCGGGTAGAGGCACTGTTCCCGATCCTGGCGGAGCGGCGCGAGCAGCGAGCCGGCACGCTCTCCGGAGGCGAGCAGCAGATGCTGGCCATCGGGCGCGGCCTGATGAGCTTTCCCCGAGTGTTGATGGTGGATGAGCCGTCCCTCGGTCTTGCCCCAGTGGTGGTCGACGCGGTCGTCGATGCTCTGCGCGAGCTTCGCCGGCAAGGCTTGACGCTCTTGATCGTGGAGCAGAACGTCCGCCTTGCGATGGCGCTCGCCGATCACCTGCTCGTCATGGAACAAGGTGCCATCGTGCGCGAGACGGGTGCAGGGTCCGTCTTGAGCCAGGAGGCACTGATCGCTGCATACCTCGGGGGGACCGGTGCCGGCTCCCTGGACGGAGCACCTGGAGGTGCGTCAGTTGACATGGGAGAAGAGATCTCGAGATCGCTTCTCCAAACCGAATTGAGCAAAGGGGAACAGACATGAGAATGACGAAGTTAGGACGAGCAGCAGTTGCGGCTGCCGCGACGCTCGCCCTGCTTGTGATGGCAGGAGCGTACGGCTCGATCTCGTCGGCGGGTGCATCATCGGCGAAGGGACCGATCGTCGTGGGAGTGCCGGTTGCGCTCTCGGGGGGTGAGGCGCCGATCGGCCAGGCGGACGCGAAGGCTGCCCAGAAGTACGTCAAGCAGATCAACGCCCATGGTGGCGTGCACGGTCGCAAGATCGAGCTGAAGATCATGGACACGAAGACCAGCCCGACAACCGGTCTGCTCGACGTCCGTCAGATGATCACCCAAGACCATGCCGTGGCGCTGCTCGGGATCACCTCGACGACGCTGGGTGAGGACATCCTCCCGCTCGTGAAGCAGTACAAGATACCGACGTTGGCCGACATCGGCGGTGGGACATTCAACCACCCGCCGTCGCCCTACTTCTTCAAGATCCCTGAGGCCCCCATCAGCGTGGCCGAGATCACCCTCGACTACATGAAGGAACAGGGTCTCACCAAGATCGCCTGGCTGGGTATCGACAACGGGTTCGGGCAGGAAGGCCTGCCCGAGTTCCAGAAGGTGGCCAAGAAGAACGGCCAGAAGCTGCTCGACACCCTCATGTACCCGCCGACATCGACCAGCCTCACGTCGTACTTGGAGCGGGTGAAGGGCCTCCCGGGCGAGCAAGCGCTCCTCATCTACGGCATTCCCCCGACCGCCTTCATCATCCAAGGCGAGCTTGCGTCGGCCGGCATCACGGTCCCGGTGTTCCAGGGGAACGGGGTGGCTCTCGGGACATTCCCGAAGGCGGTCGGAGCGGCAGCCAACGGGGTGACCGTGGTAGGCGGCAACGTCAACGTCTACCGAACACTCCCTCCTCACAACCGCCAGCGGCCTGTCATCAAGTCCTTCCTGAAGCTCTACGGAAGCACCAACCGCTTTGCCGGGGACATGTACGACTGCGTCGCCTTGCTGGTGAAGGCGCTCAGAGCCGTCGGCACGAAAGGACCGGCGATCGAGCGGTACCTCCAGACGAAGGTTGTCAGAGTCCCAGGCGTGACGGGGGTCTTCACGTTCAGCTCCAAGGTCCACGCCGGAGTACTGCCTTCCTCGCTGTCGGTGATGAGGGTTGTGAACGGAAAGTTCAAGCTCATCGAGACAGGGGCGAAAGTGCTCGCCAAAGTCCATCGGTGAGCGAAGTCGAGCACGGTGGGAGGGGGCGCGACGTCGCCTCTTCCCGCCGTCTCGACGAGGCGCTGGCCAAAGGCCGTCCCGGTCTCGTGTGCTACCTACCTCTCGGTGACCCGCTGGTCTCCGAGGACCTAGCGACAGCGTTGCTCGAAGCCGGTGCGGACGTGCTGGAGGTCGGCGTGCCCGCTGCCAACCCACGCCTGGATGGCCCTGTGGTGGCAGAGTCGATGCGGCGTGCTCGCGCCGCGGGGGTCGGCCACCACGAAGCGATGGAGCTCGTGCGCGCGCTCCGGGACCGCGTCGGTGATCGCCCATTGGTCTGGATGGGGTATCCCGAGCACCCCGGGAGACGCTGGGCTCGCACCATCGCCGCCAGCGGGGTGGACGCTGTGCTCCTGGCCGATGCGCCACGGCGGTTGGCAGGCCCACGCCGTTGGCTGAACGAGGTTGGAGCCCCCCTGCTGTGCTTCCTCGACCTCGAGCTCGACCCAGCTGACGTCGGGCTCGCCTCGGCAGTGACGTCCGGCTACGTCATGGTGCAGGCGGTGCCGGGGAGGACCGGCGTTCGTGCCGGCGGCCCCGACGCGAGACTGCCCGGAGTGCTCGCCGAGCTCCGTCGAGCGGGAGTCCGAGTGCCGCTGGCCGTCGGCTTCGGCATCGCCGGGGCGGAGCCGGCTTGCAACCTCGTCCGGCTGGGCGCGGATGCCGTGGTCATCGGCTCTGCCGTCGTCGACGCGGCGCTCGCCGGCACCGCCCGGGCCGCTACGTTGATCGCCGAAGTGCGAAAGGCGCTCGATGCCGGGTGACCCTGGGGAGGGACGGTGATGGCAGGCTTCTCCGCTCCCCCGTTGCTCCTCGGCATCGACCTGGGCACCAGCACGATCAAGGCCGGTCTCTTCGACCTGGCAGGACGTTGCCTCGGCCAGGCGACCACGCGCTACACGACGGACCGCCCAGCCCCTGGGCGCGTCGAGCAGGACCCGGCGGCGTGGTGGCGATCGATCGAGCGCGTCGTGGGGGAGGTGGCCAGGCTGGCGGGCATCGCGCAGGTCGCAGCCATCGGCGTCTGCAGCCAGGTGAACACCCACGTGTTCGTGGACTCGGAAGGTGAACCTCTTCTGCCGGCCATCGTGTGGCAGGACCAGCGCGCCGCCGCCGTTGCTGCCGAGATCGACGGCGCCATCGACGGGCGAGCGAGAGATCGCATCTGGGGCTTGCCCACCCACGTGGACAGTTCCTCCCCTCTCGCCCGGATCGCCTGGTGCGCGCAGGAACGTCCCGAGGTGTTGGACAAGTGCCGGTGGCTACTTTCGCCGAAGGACTTTTGCAACGCCAGGCTCACCGGCGAGGTGGCCAGCGACCCTGTCACCGCGATCGGCCTCGTGGACGCGCCGGGCAGCTATCTGCCCGGCGCGCTGGCGCTGGTGCCGGGCGCATCCGACCTGCTCCCCCCGCTGCGCCCCATGGCCTGTGTGCTGGGCCAGGCTCGCCTGGCACTGGGACCGGTGGAGCCGGGCGCTCCCGTGGTGGTGGCGACGATGGACGCGTGGGGAAGCCGCTACGGCTCGGGAGTGGTGGCGGCCGGCCAAGGTATCGAGGTCGCCGGGACCTCCGAGATCCTGGGGTTGCTGTCCGACCGACCCGGTAGTGCCGTAGGGGTGGTGACCTTTCCGCCGATCGACGGTCGGTGGTTCCACGCCGGGCCGACCCAGGCCGGTGGGGACGCGCTTCGGTGGTGGGCCTCGCTCCACGGCTCCGGCATCGAGAGCGTCCTTGCCGAGGCCGGGCACGCACCACTCGGTGCGGGCGGTCTCGTCTTCCTGCCCCATCTCATGGGGGAGCGTGCGCCGCTCTGGGACGCCACGCTGCGAGGGGCGTTCGCCGGCCTCAGCACCGATCACGATCGGACCCACCTGGCCCGTGCCGTCCTCGAGGGAGTGGCCTTCTCGGCCTGTCACCTGTTGGAGGCGCTCGAGGAGGCTGCCGGCAGACCATGCTCAGCCCTTCGGGCGAGCGGTGGAGGTGCCGAGAGCGACCTGTGGTGCCAGATGAAGGCCGACGTGTTCGGTCGCCCGCTCGAGCGCATGGCCGTACGCGCGAGCGGTGTACTGGGTGCGGCGATCCTTGCGGGCGTCGGCGCAGGTCTCCTCGAGGATCTCGACGTCGCGGCGAACCGGCTGGCGGTGGTCGAGCGGAGGTTCCACCCGGATCCGGCGGCACATGAGCAGTACCGCGACCTCTATCGGTGCTACCGAGGGCTCCAGGAAGACCTCGCTCCCACGTACCGGGACCTTGCCCGCTTCCAGGAGAGCGCCAACGGCCGATGGACTTCAGGATAGGTCGGTCGCTCCGAGGATCCCCTGGGGGTCGAACAGCGACTTGAGAGCGGCGTGGATGCGCCGTACCTCAGGAGAGGTGTGGTCTCGGAACGCCGATTCGTTCTCGGGACCGACCCCATGCTCCGCGCTGAACGTCCCGCCTCTCGCGGCGACGAGCTCGTAGACGGCGGTACGAAGCCGATCCTGCTCCTCGCCGCGTTGGGCGCCGTGCACGCCGTCAGGCCAGATGACGATGGAGTGGAGGCCGCCGTCGCCGACGTGCCCGAAGTCTGCATACCGGGCATCGGGTGCCATCTCGCCGACCAGCGCAACGATTCGTTCGCGTACCTCGAAGAGCCGAGAGCGAGGCGCGGAGAGGTCGAACGCCACCATCGGCCCCTCCTGGCGAAGCGCATCGATCGCCGCGTGGCGAAGAGCCCAAAGTGTGGCCGGTGGGCCGAACCAGGCGTCGTCCACCCAGCCCTCAGCCGAGCCGTGATCGAGGAGTGCTGCCAGCTCCTCGTCGAGACCTTGGCGACCGCCGGAGGCGATGCCGGAGTCGTTCAGCTCTACCAGGAGGAGGAACTCGGGGAACGGCCGGGCTCCAGAGCGGCCGAGGGGTGACGGAATGTAACGAGGATGGTGCTTGGCGATCGCCTCGACGGCGGGTCGTGACAGCATCTCGAACGCGCTGAGCCGCTGCGTCGACGTCGTCTCGAGGAAGGTCAGGAGACGCAGCACGTCTGCTCCGTCGGTGGCGGCGACCAAGGCCACCGCCACGTGTTGCGGCAAGGGCTCCACACTGAGCACGGCGGCGGTCACGACGCCGAGCGTGCCGCTGCTGCCGATGAAGAGCTGCTTGAGATCCGGGCCGCGATTGTCTTTGCGGAGACCGCTGAGAAGCGAGAGGAGGGTGGCGTTCTCGTCAGGAAGCACCACTTCCAGGCCGAGGACATGACGTCGCACGTCGCCGTTACGGATGAGGCGAGCTCCTCCGGTGTTGGCTCCGACCATTCCTCCGACCGATGGATTGGCGCCGAGGTCGATCGGGAAGGTGAGGCCTTTGCTCGCCAACGCGTTGTTCAGGGTGTCGAGGTCGACCCCGGCGCTCACCGTCACCGTCCGGTTCACGATGTCGACATCGATCGTCGAACGACACAGCTCCATGGACAGGATGCCCTGTCGGCCACCCGGTCGGGGCACTCCGGCGAGGACCGGTCCGGTGTTCGCACCTTGGACCACGAATTCGGCCCGTTCGGCGAACGCCCATCGGACGACCGCGCGGACCTTGTCGACGTCCTTCGGCCGGGCGACCCAGCAGGCTGGGCTGCGGCGGCCCAGCACATCCGTCTCGTACCGGGTCAAGTCGTCACGGCCGGGGATGAGCACCTGTCCCGAGCCGAGGAGCTTCTCGAGACGGCGCAGTGCCTGCGGGCTCGGAGCGCGGTGACGTGGATCGGGCTCCGCGCAAGCCGAGGAACCGGAGACCATCGGGTCATCGTAGTGACGGGGTTGGTCCGCCTGCACCCGGCGCGGGCACCAGGTCGACGGCCGGTCTCCAATCACCATGTGGATGGCATACTTGCCGTTCGTGCGGGACCTCGAAGGAAGGCACGCTCTGATCACCGGAGCAGGGCGGGGCATCGGGCGCGCGCTTGCGCTCGCACTTGCCCATGCCGGGGCAGACGTCTCGATCGTTGCTCGCTCGGCCGAACAGGTCGAGTCGGCTCGAGCTGAAGCAGAGGCGTACGGGGTACGTGCGGTCGGCCGCTCCTTCGATCTCGGCGATCCGGGCCAGTCCGTCGCTGCTGTCGAGTGGGCGTGCCAATCGCTCGGGGATCTCGACGTCCTGGTCCACGCGGCGGGCCACCAGGTAGTCGTCCCGGCGGTTGATTTCTCGCTGGCTGACTGGGAGAAGGTCATGTGCGTCCACCTGACCGCCGCTTTCGTCCTTGCGCAGGCCTTCGGCCGGCAGGCTCGCCAGAGTGACGCCAGCCATGGGGCGCCATCCCGACGAGACCGGAGCATCATCTTCCTGGGCTCGCTCACGAGCGAGCGCATGGCCACGGCTGGGACGGTCGCGTACAACGCCGCCAAGAGCGGAGTGCTCGGGCTGATGCGGACGCTTGCCGTGGAGTGGGCGGCTGACGGTATCCGGGTCAATGCGATCCTGCCCGGCTTCTTCCGCACCGAGATGACCAGGGTGCTCGAGGCCGATCCGACCGGCCGCCAGCTCGTGGCCCGGGCACCGATGGGCCGCTGGG
>JAJZMN010000123.1 GCA_021850345.1 Actinomycetes bacterium
CACGAACGCAGCGCCGGCGAGCTCAGCCCCGTGACGGCGCCCTGTTCGCGGCGCTCACCACGGCGGCGAGCGACGCGTCGAGGATCGAGGAGTCCATGCCGACGCCCCACCAGGTCTGGCCGTCGGATCCCTCGGCCTCGACGTAGGCGACGGCTGACGCCCCGCTGCCTGCCGTCAACGCATGCTCGCTGTAGTCGCGGACCTCGAAGGAGACGCCGAGCTCTGCGCGCAGCGCGGAGACGAGCGCGTCGATCGGTCCGTTGCCTTCACCCCGCACCGTTCGGTGCGCACCGTCGACGAGCAGCTGAGCTGCGACCGACGTGCGACCGCTCCCGGTAGTCACCTCGCTGCCGATGAGCCGGATCCCCGCGTCGTCCGGCAGATAGGTGCCCACGAAGACCTCCCACAGCTCTGCGGGCCGGACCTCGGTGCCCTTGGACTCGGCAACCGCCTGCACCTGACGGGAGAACTCGACCTGGAGCCGCCGGGGAAGGTCGAGCCCGTGCTCGGTGTCCATCAGGTAGGCGACGCCGCCCTTGCCCGACTGGCTGTTGACACGGATGATCGCTTCGTACGTGCGGCCGGTGTGCTTCGGGTCGATCGGCAGGTACGGGACCTCCCACAGGTCGTAGTCCTCGCCGATCGCCGCCATTCCCTTCTTGATCGCGTCCTGGTGGGAGCCGGAGAAGGCGGTGTACACGAGGTCGCCTGCGTAGGGTTGGCGCGGGTGCACGGGCATGCGCGTCGCGTGCTCGGCGACGCGGCGAACCTTCTCGATGTCGCAGAAATCGAGCCCGGGATCCACGCCCTGGGAGAAGAGGTTCATCGCGAGGGTGACGATGTCGACGTTGCCCGTCCGCTCGCCGTTGCCGAAGAGCGTGCCCTCGACGCGCTGTGCGCCCGCGAGCACCGCGAGCTCGGCCGCGGCCACGGCGGTGCCCCGGTCGTTGTGCGGGTGGACGCTCAGCACGAGGCTGTCACGGTTGCGAATCGTCCGGCCGAACCATTCCACGACGTCCGCGTAGACATGCGGCCCGTACGTCTCGACCGTCGCGGGGAGGTTCACGATCATGGGCTTGTCGGGCGTGGGCTCGATCACGTCCATGACCGCCTCGCAGATCTCCACCGCGAACTCCGGCTCGGTCCCGGTGAAGCTCTCGGGTGAGTACTCGTAGCGGATCTCGGTGCCCGGGATCGTGGCTTCGAGCTTCTTGCACAGGCGCGCGGCTCCGAGCGCGATGTCGACGATGCCCGTCCGATCCTGCCCGAAGACGACGCGGCGCTGGAGGGCCGACGTCGAGTTGTAGAAGTGGACGACGGCGCGCGGGGCACCGTCGAGGGACGCGAAGGTCCGTTCGATCAGCTCCTCACGGCATTGGACGAGCACCTGGATCTCGACGTCGTCGGGCACGAGCCCTTCCTCGATGATCCTCCGCTGGAACTCGAGGTCGGTCTGGGAGGCCGAGGGAAAACCGACCTCGATCTCCTTGAACCCGACTTCGACGAGCGTCTTGAAGAGCTCCAGCTTCCTTGCGGGGTCCATGGGGTCGACGAGCGCCTGGTTCCCATCGCGCAGGTCGACGCTGGCCCACCTCGGGGCAACCGTCGTCCGGCGGTCCGGCCACGTCCGGTCGGAGAGCGCGAGGGGCACGACCGGCCGGTAATGGTGGTAGGGCATCTGGCGGCGGGTCATGTCGGCCTCCGTCTGGTTCCGATTCGGTGTGGCAGTTGCTTCAACGTCTTGGGTCCTTAACGAGAAAACCTCCTGGCCCGAAGGCGCAGGAGGTGCGAGCGAGCGCGATGTGGCGCCCGCCCTCAGGTCAGCAGCAGCTCCGCGACGAAATGCACGGCACGATGGTCCCAGGGTCACAGCCCGCTGTCAAGGCAGGCGTGGGCCCGCGGCCCGCGGTCCCGTCCGGCGGTGCCGGGCTGGCGGAGCTGGGCCGGCGGTGCCGGGCTGGCGGAGCTGGGCCGGCGGTGCCGGGCTGGCGGTGCTGGGCCGGCCCCGCTGGGCTGGCGGCGCTGGGCCGGCGCAGCTGGGCCGGCGCAAAGCGACGGATCGGTAGTGTCCTTCGAATGAAGAAGTTCTTCCTCCTGCTCGTGGTCGTCGTGCTCGGCGTCGCGCTTTACCGCCGGTTCTCCACGTCTCGCGCCGCCGTCGAGCACCACCTCCACGGCACGCCGGACCACTGGCCGGCCGTGGTCCGCAAGCCGAGCTCGGACGAAGCCCCTGCGGCCTGACGAGCCGTTTCGACCGGAGCAGAGAGGTCGGGTGCGCAGGTGAGGGACCCCGATGGGCTCTCCACCGACGGGCTCTCCACCGACGGGCTCTCTACCGATCGGCTCCTGCTCCGCGCCTGGCGACCGGAAGACCGCGCCCCATTCGCCGCGTTGAACGCGAGCAGCGAGGTGATGGCGCACTTTCCCTCCACGATGACGCGGGAGCAGAGCGACAAGCTCGCCGATCGCTTCCAAGCCGGCATCGAGGAGCGCGGATGGGGGGCCTGGGCGGTCGAGAGGAAGCGCGACGGCGTGTTCTTGGGCTACATCGGGCTCGTACCGGTCAATTTCGAAGCGGACTTTGCGCCCGCGGTCGAGATCGGCTGGCGGCTCGACCGGCCACACTGGGGGCACGGGTACGCGACGGAGGGCGCGCAGGCGGCGCTCGACTACGCGTTCTCGGTGCTCGGCCTCGACCGGGTCGTCTCGTTCACCGCATGCACGAACGCGAGATCGGAACAGGTGATGGTGCGACTCGGGATGACGCGGGTCGGCGAGTTCGACCACCCACGCCTCCCGCACGGCCACCGGCTCCGGCGCCACGTCCTCTACGAGGCGCGACGGCCCGGGAGGTAGGCGGCTCGTTCCGCGAACCGCCCGCGCCCCGAGCTCAGCCCGATCGGTTGGCATCTCGGCCACCAAGCGGCGGTCGCACCTTCATGGTGCGCAACCTGGTCGCCGCCGAGGACGTGCCGTCAGGCTCTGCGTCCCCGGCGTGGCTCACGCCCACGGGGTTGCGCGGGGGCCGCCAAGAGCTGCACGGCGGGAAGAGGGCGTGACTCCTCGGTGCCGGGCCTCAAGACGACCTCTGTGTCGTAGTGCCAGACCGACACGTTGTCGCCTCGCAGCAGGCGATAGGTGGCCCGCGCGGCGCGGACGTCGACCTCCAGACGACGTCCCCTGTACAGGAGGCGAAAGCGCAGGCCTTGGAGGGCATCGGGCAGCCGCGGGCGCAGCACGAGGCGCGTGTCTTCGACGCGGACACCGCCCAACCCTTCGACGAGCGCGACCCACGCACCTGCGAGCGCCGCCAAGTGCAGGCCGTCACTCGTGTTGTGCTCGAGGTCTGCGAGGTCGAGCAGCGACGACTCGCTCACGTAGTCGTAGGCGAGTCCGAGATGCCCGGTCTCGGCCGCGATCACGGCCTGGGTGCACGCGGAGAGGGAGGAGTCCCTGGCGGTGATGCGCTCGTAGTAATCGAAATTTCGGGCCTTTTGCTCGGGAGTGAAGGCGTCACCTCGCAGGTGCAGCGCGAGGACGAGGTCGGCTTGCTTCACCACCTGCTTGCGGTACAGATCGAAGTAGGGGAAGTGCAGCATGAGCGGGTAGTCGTCGGGATCCGTCCGGACGAAGTCCCAAGCCTCGTAGTCCGTGAAGCCCTGTGCCTGAGGATGGACGCCGAGGCGATCGTCGAAGGGGATGTACATGTCCCTTGCGGCGTCCCGCCACGACGCGGTCTCTCCGGTGCGCACGCCGAGTTTCAGTGCCTGCTCAGGGTGGCGCGCGCACGCCGACGCAGCGGCGTCGAGGTTCAGCTGGGCCATGAGGTTCGTATAAACGTTGTTGTCGGACAGCGCGCTGTACTCGTCGGGCCCGGTCACCCCGTCGATGCGGAACGTACCGTCCACGTGGTGATGGCCGAGCGAGCGCCAGAGCCTGGCGGTCTCCACCAGGAGCTCGAGGCCGCAGTCCCGCTCGAAGTCCTCGTCGCCGGTCGCACGCAGGTAACGGACGACGGCGTACGCGACGTCTGCGGCGACGTGGAAGGCGGCGGTGCCCGCTGGCCAGTAGGCCGAGCACTCCTCGCCGTTGATCGTCCGCCACGGGAACGCCGCTCCTGCGAGGCCGAGCTGGCGAGCGCGCTCACGCGCGAGCGGCAGCGTGGAGTGGCGCCAGCGCAGTGCGTCGGCCACCGCGTCGGGGCGCGACAGGCTGAGAAGGCCGAGCACGTAGATCTCGGTGTCCCAGAAGGCATGGCCGTCGTAGCCCGAACCGGTGAGGCCCTTGGCGGGGATGGGACGGCCTTCGGCCCGGACCCCTGCCTGCAGGACGTGGAAGATCGAGAACCGTACCGCTTGCTGCACGTCGGGATCGCCGTCGAGCTCGACGTCGACGTCGTCCCAGCACGCGTCGAGGTACTCGTGCTGGGAGGCCACGAGACCCTTCCAGCCGGTGTGGCGGGCGGCCTGCAGCGCACCTCTCACCTGGTCATGGAGTGCGGGGCGTGAACGCTGCGCGGACCAGCCGTAGGCGAGGAACTTGGTGAGGACGAGCGTTCGGGCCGGCTCGAGCATCCCGATCACCGTGAAGCGGGCGACGTCCGAGGACGCCTCGGACGACGTCTCGCAGCCCTGGGGGGGCTCCAGCTCGTGCTCCATGGCGGCGGCGAGCAGGGCGCCGCTGTGCCGCACGCGGTGGACCAGCATCCCGCCGTCCGCCCACGTCAGCGCCTCCTCGCCCTCGAGCGGCTGCTCGAGGATCGCCGAGACACGAGGGTCCTCGGCGGCCCGCGTGGGGAGCGGCTCGTTGGCGACGAGCTCGGATTGGAGCACCACTTGGACGGACGCGTCGAGCGCCTCCACCTCGTATCGGATGGCGGCGACCGCACGCTCGACCAGGGAGACGAGGCGGGTGGAGCCGACCCGGACGCGGGCGCCCGCCGGGCTCCGCCATTCGACCTCGCGCCGGAGGAGCCCCGCACGCAGGTCGAGCACACGCCGGTGCGACAGCAGCTGCCCGTAGCGCACGTCGAAAGGCTCGTCGTCCACGAGCAGTCGGATCAGCTTGCCGTTGGTGACGTTCACCACCGTCTGACCCGACTCCGGGTACCCGTACCCCGCCTCGGCGTACGGCAGCGGACGCAGCTCGTAGACGGAATTCAGGTAGGTGCCGGGAAGCCCGTGAGGCTCTCCCTCGTCCAGGTTCCCGCGCATGCCCAGATGTCCGTTGGACAGCGCGAAGACCGACTCGGTGCGTGCGAGGAGGTCGAGATCGAGGGTCGACTCGGTGACCGACCACGGCTCGACCGTGAAGGCAGGGTGGCGAAACACCGCTACTGCTCGATCAGCTCGGCGAGGTCGGCGACCACGACGTCGGCACCGTGCGCGACGAGCTCCTCGCGCTGGCCGACCCGGTCCACGCCGACCACGAGGCCGAACCCGCCTGCCCTGCCGGCTTCGACTCCGGCGAGCGCGTCTTCGAACACCGCCGCCGCCCGCGGCGCCACCTCGAGCCGGCGTGCAGCCTCGAGATAGGTGTCGGGTGAGGGCTTGCCGGCCAGGTGTGCGTGCTCGGCGACCGCCCCGTCGACGCGGACGTCGAAGAGGCCTTCCAAGCCCGCCGCCCGCAGCACGGCTTCTGCGTTGGCGCTCGAGGAGACGACCGCCGTCGAGAGAGCGTGCCGACGGACCTCGGCGAGGAATCGCCGAGAGCCGGGGTAGGCCTCGACGCCGCGCGCGTTCATCATCGAGAGCACCAGCTCGTTCTTGCGGTTGGCGACGCCATGGACCGTCTGGGTTCCCGGCGCGTCCTCGGCGGTTCCCTCCGGGAGGTCGATCCCGCGGGAGCGAAGGAACGCACGGGTCCCGTCGAGGCGGGTCCGGCCGTCCACGTACTCGTCGTAGTCGGCGACCGGGTCGAACGGGACGAACCCCCCACCGGTGGCCGGCGAGCACGCCGCGAGCAACTCGTCGAACGCCTGCTTCCAGGCCGCCGCATGCAGCACGGCCGTCTCGGTCAGGACGCCGTCGAGGTCGAAGAGGCACGCCGAGATCACCTCGGGCATTCGCAGACCCATGTGATCACACTACGAGCCCCCGTAGCACCGTCCCCGTGGACCTCGCCTCGAGCTCCGGCGTAGAGCCACGAATCCCGCGTGGTCGATTCGAGAAGGCCTACTGCGTGAGGCTGACCGCGTGGATCCCGAAGATGCCGTCCCCGTCGCGTAGATGCTCGACGAGGTCGGCAGGCACCGGCTCTGAGGTCGAGAGCACCATCAACGCGCTGTGCCCGTCCGCGCTCGGGCCGACAGCCATGGACGAGATCGATATGCCTGCGATCCCCAGGGCCATCCCGACGACGCCGATCATCCCGGGACGGTCGTCGTTGTGCACCACCAGCATGTGCTCGGCCGGCGGCACCTCGAGGGTGTGGTCGTCGACCATCACGATCCGCGGCTCGGGGTGGAGACCCGCACCCGCGAGGGTGCCCGCGACTGCGTGGGTGTCCGACCGCACGGTGACGACGCTCTTGAAGAAGGGCGACGAGACGGCCGAGATCGTCTCCACCGAGAGCCCGCGCCGCTCGGCGACCTGGAGCGCGTTGACGTAGGAGACGGGCTCCTCCGCCGTCGCGCCGAAGAGGCCCTTCAGCGCGCAGAGCGTGAGGATGCCCGTGGCGTGCCCGGCCAGCTCGCCGCGGTAC
This sequence comes from Actinomycetes bacterium, assembly GCA_021850345.1. Next base: position 6,703 of record JAJZMN010000123.1, read on the forward strand.
TCGACCTCCAGCCGGTCCGGCAACCGTTCGTGGAGGCACGCGAAGAACCTCCCGAGCTGCTCGGTGACCAGCATGAACGGACGGACGGCCTCGGAAACCTCCGAGGCAGGGAGGTTCACGGCGAACGGGACGAAGTCCCCCGCAAGCGCGAGCAGCACCTGCTCGGCGATCGTCACTCCGGCCTTGTCCTGCGCCTCCTCGGTGGAGGCACCGAGATGTGGCGTGACGACGACGTTGTCCAGCTCGAACAACGGCGACTCGCCTGGCGGCTCCTTCGCGAAGACGTCGAGCGCCGCACCAGCCACGATTCCGGACCGGATGGCGTCGTAGAGGGCATCTTCGTCGACGATCCCGCCCCGCGCCGTGTTGACGATCCTGATACCCGGTCTCGCCTTTTGAAGGAGCTCCCGGCCGATGAGGTTCGTCGTCTCGGCGGTCTTGGGCACATGAACCGAGACGAAGTCCGCCTCGGCGAAGACCTCTTCGAGCGAGTGCAGCTCCACGCCGATGGAACGAGCACGTTCAGCGGAGACGTAGGGGTCGAAGCCGACGAGGCGCATTCCGAACGCCGCCGCGCGCTGGGCGACCGAGGATCCGGCCCGTCCGAGGCCGACGATGCCGAGCACCTTGCCGTAGAGCTCGACGCCCTCCCAGCGTGCTCGCTCCCACCGGCCGGCGACCAGCGCCGCATGGGCCTGGGGGATGTTGCGCGCCTGGGCGAGGAGGAGTCCCAGCGCCTGCTCTGCGACCGAAAGGATGTTGGACGTCGGCGCGTTGACGACCATCACGCCGCGCTCGGTCGCGGCCTCGACGTCGACGTTGTCGAGCCCGACGCCAGCGCGTCCGACGACGAGGAGGTCCTTTCCGGCAGCGAGCACTTCCCCGGTCACCCTGGTGGCCGAGCGCACCACGAGCGCGTGGGCCCCCGCGACGGCTTGGAGCAATTGCTCGGGGCTCAACCCCCCCTGCACGTCGACGTCGTGCCCCTCCTCGACGAGCAGGTCGATTCCCCGATCGGCGATCTTCTCGGTGACGAGGACCCGGGCCATCGCGACGCCGCCCCCAGGGAGCCCTAGCGAGCGCTGCCGAACAGCTCGCCGAGGCGCGTCACGCCCTCGACCATCGCGTCGTCGGCGATCGCATAGGAGAGCCGCAGGTAACCGGGCGCGCCGAAGGCCTCACCGGGAACGACCGCCACCCTCGCCACGTCGATGCAGACCTCCGCGAGCTCTTCGCTCGTCTGAGGGCGGCGGCCGCCCATCTCCTTCCCCAGCAGGGCGCGGACGTCGGGAAAGGCATAGAACGCCCCCATCGGCTCCTCGCATCCGACTCCCGGGATACTGCGCAGCATCTCGACCATCGTCTTGCGGCGCCGGTCGAACGCGTGCCGCATCGCCATCACCGCATCGAGGTCCCCTTCCACTGCGGCGAGCGCAGCGTACTGCGAGACGTTCGCGACGTTGGAGGTCTCGTGCGACTGAACGTTCGACGCTGCAGTGACCGCGTCGACGGGACCGATCATCCAGCCGACACGCCATCCGGTCATCGCGTACGTCTTCGCCACGCCGTTCACCACGATGCAGCGGTCGCCGAGGTCAGGCACGAGCACCGGCATCGAATGGTGCACGGCGTCGCCGTACACGAGGTGCTCGTAGATCTCGTCGGCCACGACCCACAGCCCCCGGTCTGCCGCCCATCGCCCGATCTCCTCGATCTCCTCTTTCGGGTAGACCACTCCGGTCGGGTTGGATGGGGAGACGAAGAGGAGCACCTTCGTCCTCGTCGTGGTCGCGGCGTCGAGCTGCTCGACCGTCACCCTGAACCCCTGGTCGGACCCGGCGAGGACGGAGACGGGCACGCCGCCTGCCAGCATCACGGACTCGGGGTAGGTCGTCCAGTACGGCGCGCAGACGAGGACCTCGTCACCGGGGTCGCAGAGCACGGTGAACGCGTTGGCGACCGCCTGCTTCCCCCCGTTCGTGACGATCACCTGCTGGGGGGTCACGTCGTAGCCGGAGTCGCGGCGCGTCTTCTCGGCGATCGCGCTGCGCAGCTCGGGCAGCCCCGGCGTGGGCGTGTACTTGTACGCCCGGGGGTTCCGGCAGGCGGCGATCGCCGCCTCCACCACGTGCGCCGGCGTCGGGAAGTCGGGCTCTCCCGCGCCGAACCCGATGACCCGCTCCCCCGCGGCCTGGAGCGCCTTCGCCTTGGCGTCGATGGTCAGGGTCGCCGACGGAGACACTCCGGCGGCACGCGCGGAGATCCTGCGGGTTCCGGTGGCGGTGGTCACAAGTGCCATGATTTCACAGTGACCCCTCCCGGCCCGACAGGCATTGTCATCCCTGCGTCCCTCCTCCCCGCCGACGGTCGGTTCGGTTCGGGGC
>JAJZMN010000046.1:0-3171 GCA_021850345.1 Actinomycetes bacterium
GATGTGCGAAAGAACTTCGTCGATCGTCCACGCACGGTCGAAGAGGAGCACCGAGGTGCCGAGTCGGCTCATCCTCGCGCCGGAGTCCTCACACGAGAGCAGCGTCTCGGAGCGGAGATTCCCCTTGGCGACTTCGAGCTCGCGCGCCGTGACGCCCCGCTCCGCCAGCTCCTCGATCTCCCCGGTGACGATGCGGAGCACCTCGCCCACGTGCTCGGGTGCCGTGCCCACCGACACCGTGGCGCAGCCCGTGTCGTAGAAGCCGCTGCGCTCGGACCAGATCGAGTAGGCGAGCCCGCGTTGCTCCCGCACCTTCTGGAAGAGACGGCTCGAGAGCCCGCCACCGAGCACCACATTGAGCACGCCGAGCGGCCAACGCGCGTCATCGAAGCGCGACACCGAGCGCATCGCGAGCACGAGATGGGCCTGCTCGGTGGGGCGGCGCACCACGACGAGCGGGTCGACGTGCTCCCCGACCGGGGCTCGCCCGGGTGCTGCTCCGCCGGGCCGTGACGCAAAACGGCCCTCGAGCGCCTCGGCCACCTCCTCGTGGCGGCAGTCGCCGGCGACCGAGACCACGACGTTGGCGGGCCGGTAATGCTCCTCGAAGAACCGGCGGATGTCCGACGAGGTCGTCTCGCTGACGCTTGCAGGCGTCCCGAGCGTGTCCCGGCCGAGCGGGTGTCCGGGGAAGAGCGCAGCCATCGCCGTCTCGCCGACGAGGTCCGCCGGCTCGTCGGCGTGCATGAGGATCTCGTCGAGGATCACCGCGCGCTCGGCGTCGACGTCGCGTTCGGCGAGCGAGGGCTCCTCCATGATGTCCCCGAGGATGTCGAGACCGAGACGGAGATGCTCGGAGAGCAGCCGGACGTAGAAGGCGGTGTACTCCTTCGTGGTGAACGCGTTGCAGTCACCGCCGACCTCGTCGAGCGCCTCGGCGATCGCCGCAGCGGAGCGCGTCGGCGTGCCCTTGAACAAGAGGTGCTCGAGAAAATGGGACGCACCCGCCAGGCGGTCGGGTTCGTCGCGCGAACCGGTCCCGACCCAGAATCCGATCGCGACCGAACGGACGTCGGGCATCGTCTCGGTCGCGAGCCGGACGCCCGACGCGAGGCGCCCACTGTCGATCGCGCCGGCGCGTTCGCTCACCGGCGACGCTGGCGCCGCCGGCCACCGCCACGGCGGTCGCCGGCCTGTCCCCCACTCCCGCCCCGGATGGGCGCCGCGGGCGCCGCGGGACCGAGGTCCCCGAGATCGGCGACGAGCTCGGCTTCGAAGGCGTCTTCGAAAGAGACGCGTGCAGGGCCCTCGCCGCCGCTGCGGGAGCTGCTTCTCGACGTGCTGCCTCCTGACGCGCCGTCGCCGTCGGCCGTCCCGCTCTCGCCGACGAGCGAGAGCGACACCTTGCCCTGCGGGTCGATGTCGTCCACACGGACGTCGACCGTCTGGCCGAGCGTGAGCACGTCCTCGGCCTGCTCCACTCGCCTTCCTCCCGCGAGGAGCGAGAGCTTGGAGATGTGCAGCAGCCCGTCGCGGCCCGGGAGGATGTTGACGAACGCACCAAACTTCGTGATGTTCACCACTTTGCCCGAGTACACGACGCCGACCTCCGCGGTCGGCGGTGTGAGGATGAGCGAGATGCGCCGGCGCGCCTCTTCGACGGCGTGACCGTCCTTGGCGCCGATCGTGACCGTGCCGACCATCCCGTTGTCGTCCACGGCGATATCCGCGCCGGTCTCCTGCTGCAGCGTGTTGATGACCTTGCCCTTCGGGCCGATGACCTCACCGATCTTGTCGATGGGGATCTCCATCGAGACGATCTTGGGCGCGCTCTGGGCGACATGGTCGCGGGGCGCGGGGATGCACCGGTGCATCACGTCGAGGATCGTGAGGCGCGCATCTTTGGCCTGGCGCAATGCCTGGGCGAGAACGTCGGCGGGGAGCCCGTCGATCTTCGTGTCGAGCTGGAGCGCGGTCACGGCATCTGCGGTGCCTGCCACCTTGAAGTCCATGTCCCCGAAGGCGTCCTCCGCGCCGAGGATGTCGGTCAGCGTCACGTAACGCCCCTCGTCGTGGACGAGCCCCATCGCGATGCCGGCCACCGGCGCCTTGATCGGCACGCCTGCCGCCATCAGCGACAAGGTGGACGCGCACACCGAGGCCATCGACGTGGAGCCGTTGGACGAGAGCACGTCCGAGACGAGCCGCAACGCGTAGGGGAACTCCTCCTTGGGTGGGATCACCGGGAGGAGCGCCCGCTCTGCGAGCAGGCCGTGACCGATCTCCCTGCGCTTGGGGCCGCGCATGAAGCCGGTCTCCCCGGTCGAGTACGGCGGGAAGTTGTAGTGGTGCATGTAGCGCTTCGACTCATCCGGGGTGATGGTGTCGAGCAGCTGGTCCATCCGCGGCATCCCGAGGGTGCACACGTTGAGCACCTGGGTCTCGCCACGTTGGAAGAGCGAGGACCCGTGCGCAGTCGGGAAGAGGTCGACCTCGGCGGAGAGCGGCCGGATGTCGCTCGTGCCGCGCCCGTCGATCCGCAGCCCCTCGTCGACGATGCGCTTGCGGACGAGCTTCTTGTTGAGCGCGCGCACCGCTGCGACGATCTCGCGTTCGCGCTCGGGGAACTCCGCTGCGAGCTCCGCGACGACGGCCGACGTCACCTCGTCGGTCCGCGCGTTGCGCTCCGCCTTGTCGGCGATCGCGACGACCTTCGAGACCTGCTCGGTCGCGTGCTCCTGGACCCGCGCCCACACGTCGTCCCCGTAGTCGGTGAACGTCGTGAACGCGATCGCCTCGATCGGGCCGCGCGACTCGGTGAAGCGGGCGACCAGCTGGCGCTGGAGGTTGATGGACTCGCGGATCCAGGTCTTGGCCGCCTCGAGCCCCTCGGCAAGCACCTCCTCGGTGACCTTCGGGGCGCCGGCCTCGTAGAACTGCCAGGACTGCTCGGTGCCCCCGGCCTCCACCATCATGATCGCCACCTCGGCGTCCGGGTCCTCCGAGAGCGCGCGGCCCGCGACCACGAGCTCGAAGGTCGACTCGTCGCCCTCTTGGAAGCTCGGGTGCGGGATCCACTCGCCATCGGTCGAGTACGCGATCCGCACCGCGCCGATAGGCCCGTCGAAGGGGATCCCCGAGAGCATGAGCGCAGCAGAGGCCGCGTTGATC
>JAJZMN010000046.1:3181-9058 GCA_021850345.1 Actinomycetes bacterium
CGTCGTGCGGGTTCACCTGGTCGGCGCCAAACACGGTGCCGACGACGTGGACCTCGTTGCGGAATCCCTTGGGGAACGACGGCCGGAGCGGCCGGTCGATCAGGCGGCAGGTCAGGATCGCCTGGTCGGACGCCTTGCCCTCGCGCCGGAAGAAGGATCCGGGGATCTTGCCGGCTGCGTACGCTCGCTCTTCGATGTCGACCGTGAGGGGGAAGAAGTCGGTTCCTTCCCGAACCGACCTCGCGGCGACGGCGGTCGCCAGCACGACGGTGTCGCCGATCCGTCCCAAGACGGCGCCGTCCGCCTGTTGGGCGAGCTTCCCCGCCTCGAACGACATGGAACGCTCGGTGCCGCTGATCGGCGCCGACACGGAAATGGCCTCAGCCAACGGTGCTCCTTTGTCCGGGGGCACCCTGGCCGGTTCCCAGTGGTCGACCACCCCGGTGGTCGCCCGGGTGATCGGCGACTGGCAGCCGACGTCGCGGCGTGCCCGTCTCTCGTTGTGCGACCGCCCGACCGAATCGGCCGGGCGGCTCGTGTGCTAGCGGCGGATCCCCAGTCGCCCGATGATCGACCGGTACCGCTCGACGTCATTGCTCCGGACGTAGTCGAGGAGCCGCCTGCGGCGCCCGATCAGCTTCATCAGGCCCCTGCGGGTGTGATGGTCGCCCTTGTGGACCTTGAGGTGCTCGGTGAGGTGCGCGATGCGGTCGGTCAACAGGGCGATCTGGACCTCGGGGGAGCCCGTGTCGGACTCGTGGAGCCGGTGCTCGGCGATGATGACCTGCTTCTCGGGCATGTACGAACAGACCTCGGGATTTTCCTCTGGGCAACGGGCGCGGCGACGCCGCGACCCCCCACGACGTTAGCAGGCCGGCGGGGAGGCGGGCATCGCGCAACCTGGGTAGCGGCACGGCGGAGCACCGGCGGAGGCAGGCATCGGGCTCTTCGCCCGCTGCGTGCCCGAAGCGCGCGGGCACCCGGACGCGCCCGTTCAGGCGTCGGCCTCCTCGAGCACCCGGAGTGCGGCCTCGACGTCCGCCCACATCTGCGCCATGAGCTCGTCGGGCCGCTCGAAGCGGCGCTCGTCGCGGAGGCGGTCCACGAAGGCGACGCCCACCCGCTCGCCGTACAGGTCGCCGTCGAAGCCGATGAGGTGGGCTTCGACCAGTGGCACCGACGGCGTGGCGCCAGGGTTGGCGAAGGTTGGCCGGATGCCGACCGAGATCGCCGCGGGATGCGACGATCCATCGGCGCGGCGGCACCAGCCCGCGTAGATGCCGAGCCCGGGGACCGAGATCGCCGGTGGCACCGCGACGTTCGCCGTCGGCATCCCGAGCTGCGGCCCGCCCCGTCCGTCGCCGTGGACCACTTCTCCTCGAACCTCGTGGGGACGGCCGAGCAGCCGGGCCGCGGCGCGGACGTCCCCTGCGGCGACGAGTCCCCGGATGCGGGTCGAGGATACGGCGGCGGCACCGGCGGCGGCGGCGGCGGCGGCACCGGCGGCACCGGCCACGCCGTCCCAGTGCGAGTCGTCGGCGGACGACAGTTCCACCCCCGTGACGTCGAACCCCTTCTCCGGGCCGAGGCGGCGCAGCAACGCGACATCGCCCTTCCGACCGTGGCCGAAGCGGAAGTCCTGGCCGACGACGATCGCCTTCGCCCCCAGCGCGCCGCAGAGCACCTCGTCGACGAAGTCCTCTGCCGTCTCGTTGGCACGCTCCGCGTCGAAACGGACGATGACCGTGAGATCGACACCGCAAGAGGCGAGGAGCTCGAGCTTCTGCTCGGTGTCGGTGAGGAGCAGCGGTGCGGACTCCGGCCGGACGACGGTCGCGGGATGGCGGTCGAAGGTCACGACGGCGGCGGGGACGCCGAGTGCGCGGGCCTTCTCCCGGAGGATCCCGAGCAGCCTGCGGTGCCCCACGTGCACCCCGTCGTACGCGCCGATCGTGACCGCCGAGCCCAAGGCGGCGCCGGCGACCTCCTCAGCGCTCAGGACCTGCACGGCGACGAGGATAGGCGGACCGGCTCAACGCGACGCCAGTACCACCGCAGGACGGATCCGGTGTGCCGATGTCCGTTCGTACACGGCGAGCAGCCTGCCCGTCCCATCGAGGATGGCCCACGGACCTTCTCCGGTCGCGCCGATCGGCACCTTGTCGAGTGGGCGACCTCGCGCCACCTCCTGCGCGGTGTCGAGGTCGACGGCCACGCGCTCGAGGTCACGGAGGGCCTCGGCCGGCGAACGCAGCGATGACGTGTCGAGGGAGCCGACCGGCTGGGCATCCTCGACCGTGAAGGAGCCGACCCGGGTGCGCCGGAGGTGGCGCAGGTGGGCGCCCCCGCCGAGCGTGGCGCCCAGATCGGCGGCGAGAACGCGCACGTAGGTGCCCGAAGAGCAGGCGACGGTCACCCGCAACACGCCCGGCTCCCCGCCGGGCTCGACGTCGAAGCGATCGACCCGGACGGTGCGGGCGGGACGGTCCACGTCGATGCCCCGTCGCGCCAGCTCGTGCAGCCGACGTCCGCCGACCTTCACCGCCGACACCATCGGCGGCACCTGCTGGATCGTGCCGGTGAGCGCCTCGGCGGCCGCTCGTGCCTCCTCGGCCGTGACGCCGCACATGTCCCACTCGCCGACGACGGTCCCCGACGAGTCGAGCGTGTCGGTCGCGACGCCCAGCACGATCTCCGCGGTGTACTCCTTTCCGAGCGCCGTCAGGTACCGAAGGAGCCTCGTCACCCGGCCGAGCCCGACGAGGAGCACCCCCGTCGCGTCCGGGTCGAGGGTGCCCGCATGGCCTGCCCGGCGCTGCCCGAAGATGGACCGCACCCGTGCGACGACGTCATGCGACGTCCATCCCGGCTCCTTGTCCACCACGACGAGCCCGGTCGGGCCGGCGGGGATGCCGCGGCTCACCGGACGGACCCTCCCGGCGTCTCCGTCGGGTCCGACGTCTCGCGACGGCTCACGCCCCGGGCCCCGAGACGGCGGAGGATCTCTTCGACACGCTCGCCCTCGCGCACCGCGGGGTCGGCCGCGAACTGCAGTCGGGGCGTGCGCTTCATGCGCACCTGTCGTCCGACTGCTCTTTGGAGCTGGGCGCGTCGCTCGTCCAGCGCGGCGGCGGTCTCCTCGTCCATCTCGTCGAGGTAGACGGTCGCAGCTCGCAGGTCGGCACTGGTGTCGACCGACGTGATCGTGACGAGGCGCAGCCGCTCGTCGGCGTCGGCGAGTCGCTCGAGCTCCTCGCCGAGCACCTCGCGGAGCACCTCGTTGACGCGCAGCGCACGCGGATAGTCGCGGCCGGAGTGCATCCGGGGCCTCAGGTCCGCGCGATCTCGCGCTCCTCGAAGGTCTCGATCACGTCGCCCTCCTTCAGGTCCTGGTAGTCGGAGAGGCCGATGCCGCACTCGTATCCCGCCTGCACCTCGCGGACGTCTTCTTTGAACCGGCGGAGCGAGTTGATGGCACCCCGCCAGATCACGACGCCCTCGCGCAGGAACCGCACCTTCGATCCCCGCGTGATGGTGCCCTCCCTGACGTAGCACCCGGCGACCGCGCCGACTCTCGGGATCCGGAAGACCTGGCGGACCTCAGCCTCGCCCGTGATCACCTCTTCGGTCTCGGGCGTGAGCATGCCGAGCATCGCGGCCTCGATGTCCTCGAGCAGCTTGTAGATGATCTCGTAGGTACGGATCTCGACGTCGCTGACCGCCGCCAGCTCGCGGGCGCGCCGGTCGGGACGGACGTTGAAGCCGATGATGGTGGCGTTCGACGCGCGGGCGAGCTGCACGTCGTTCTCGGTGATTCCTCCGACACCGCGGTGGACGAAGGAGAGCTTGACGTCGTCGCGCTCGAGCTTGCGCAGGCTCTCGGTGACGGCCTCGAGCGAGCCTTGGACGTCCGCCTTCAGCACCAGGTTGAGCGTTGCGGTCTCCCCGCGCTGGATCTGCTCGAAGAGGTCCTCGAGTCGAGCGCCCGTCGCCGCCGACGGTGCCGGCAGGTGGCCCGAGAGGCGGAAACGCTGGGCGCGCGCTTCACCGAGCGTGCGCGCGGTGGTGAGGTCCTTGGCGCCGCGGAGCTCGTCCCCGGCCTGTGGGGGCTCGGAGAAGCCGAGCACCTGGACGGGCATCGAGGGGAGCGCCTCCTTCACATGGTCACCGCGGTCGTCGACGAGCGCCTTCACGCGGCCCCAGGCGGCACCCGCCACGACGGGGTCGCCGATGCGGAGGGTTCCCGACTCCACGATGACGGTGGCGACAGGTCCGCGGCCGGCCTCGAGGTTTGCTTCCAGCACGGTGCCCCGCGCCCTTCCCTCGGGGCTCGCCCGGAGCTCTTCGACCTCGGCGACGAGGGTGACCTGTTCGAGCAGGTCGTCGATGCCGGTGCCCTCGAGCGCCGAGACCTGGACGACGATCGTGTCGCCGCCCCACGCCTCGGGAACGAGGCCGCGCTCGGCGAGCTGCTGGAGCACGCGGTCGGGGTTCGCATCGGCGCGGTCCATCTTGTTGATGGCGACGACGATCGGAACGTCCGCGGCCTTTGCATGGTCGATGGCTTCGACGGTCTGCGGCATCACGCCGTCGTCGGCGGCGACGACGAGCACGACGATGTCCGTCACCTCAGCGCCCCGGGCGCGCATCGCCGTGAACGCCTCGTGGCCCGGCGTGTCGATGAACGTGATCGGATGACCGCGCCATGTCGCCTGGTAGGCACCGATGTGCTGGGTGATGCCGCCCGCCTCGCCGGCGACGACGTTGCTCTGACGAATACGGTCGAGGAGGAGCGTCTTGCCGTGGTCGACGTGACCCATCACCGTGACGACCGGTGGCCGCACGCGGAGGTCTTCTTCGCGCTCTTCTTCTTCCTCCTCGTCTTCGAAGTACTTCGCGAGCAGCTCGGCCTCCCGCTCCTCGCCCGGGTCGACGAGGCGGACGTTGGCGCCGAGCTCGGCTGCGAAGAGCTCGATCATGTCGTCGCTGAGCGACTGCGTGGCGGTGACCATCTCGCCTTGGAGCAGGAGGAAGCGGACGACGTCACCCGCCGAGCGGTTCAGCTTGGGGCCGAGGTCGCGGGCGGTCGAGCCGCGCTCGATGATGATCTCGCCCTCGGGGACCGGTGCGGTCGAGGGCGTGTAGGTCGTGAGCTGGGTCGGCTCGAGCTCTTCGAGGTTCCGCCGGCGCCGGCGCGCTCTCCGCTGCGGGGGGCGACGGCCACCGAGGCCGCCACGTCCACCCGGGGGTGCTCCCGGCGCGCTCGGGCGGCCGAAACCACCGCCGGTTCGGGGGGCAAAGCCCCCTCCCCCACCCGGGCGTCCACCCGTGCCGCCCGGCGGTCGTCCGCCGGTGCGCTGCGGGTACGCCGGCCGGCCGGCGGGCGGCGCGGGGCGACGACCCCCCATGCCGGGGGGCGGGGGAATGGGACGTCCGCTGGGGCCGATTGGCGGACGCACGGGAGGAGGCGGCACCGGTTTGCCCGAGGGGCTGAGCGGCGGCCGTGACGGACGCTGGCCGGGAGCCTGGGACGGACGCTGGCCGGGACCCTGGGTGGGCCGCTGGCCGGCAGCCTGGGTGGGCCGCTGGCCGGGAGCCTGGGACGGACGCTGGCCGGGACCCTGGGTGGGCCGCTGGCCGGGAGCCTGGGACGGACGCTGGCCGGGAGCCTGGGACGGACGCTGGCCGGGACCCTGGGTGGGCCGCTGGCCGGGACCCTGGGTGGGCCGCTGGCCGGGAGCCTGGGACGGACGCTGGCCGGGACCCTGAGCCAGGCCCTGACCGGTCCCCGGGGCTCCAGGGGCAGGGCGCTGCGGCGCTCCGGGCGTTTGCGGCGGGCGCTGGCCGATCGACGGCGACGTTGCACGCGCGGCAGGC
>JAJZMN010000249.1:0-8268 GCA_021850345.1 Actinomycetes bacterium
ACGACGCACAGAAGAAATCCTGAGCATCTGTCTCAGGGGCCTTGACGGGTTCCGCCGACCTTGGTCTTATCCTCATCGATCCAAGCGTCGGGAACGTAGGGCAAGACCTCTCGCTTGAAGTAAGTTCGAATGTCTTGGCTCAGGGGAACGTTCTCGGTATCGCGAAGAGAGGTGTCCGGTTCGGGACGGCCTTTGGAATCGAGGCAGATGGGAGCGCTCTCGTCCCGGATGCAGAGCCCCTCCCAGATCGCCTTGACAACGGGTGCAGTCAACTTGAGACCGAGCTTCTCCGAAGCGTGCTTCACCTCTGTGACGACCTCGTCGCGCGGCCTGTGATCGAGATCAAGCACGTGCAGAAGGTCTCCAAGGGCCTCGCGATCCGCCTCGGTGAGCGATTGCAGGGGCTTGGCGTTCAACACTGCCGTGATGCGGGTGGCGGTCGCCGAGCAGCTAAGCCGCAGCGGCCGTTCAATGGTGATGGTCTGGTAACCGAAGTCGGCGCTGTTCAGCACCCTTGAGAACTCCCCGTCGGCGTAGTCGACATAGAGCTGGACTATGCGCTTGCGGTCATCTTCGCCGATTTCTCTTCCCTTTTCTCCAAGCTTCTTGCGGAGTTTGCTCGAGAATCCCGAACCGTCAATCAGTAGCACCTTGCCGCGTCGGTCTGACGGCTTGTCGTTGTCCAAGATCCAAATGAAGGTCGCGATACCGGTGTTGTAGAACATGTCACGTGGCAGTGCCACGATTGCGTCGAGGAGATCGGACTCGAGCAGCCAGCGCCTAATATTGGATTCACCCGAGCCAGCTCCGCCCGTGAAAAGGGGCGAACCAGGAAGAACGATTCCGGCGCGCCCTCCGCCGTCAGCGGGTGACCGCATCTTGGCTGCCAGGTGGCAAAGAAAAAGCATTTGACCGTCACCCACCCCGGGCAAGCCATGCCCAAATCTCCCGTCGCCTCCGTCCCGCTTTGCCTCTGTTCTAACGGAGTCTTCAGCAGCCTTCCAGTCGACCCCGTAGGGCGGATTGGAAAGGGAGTAATCGAAGGTCTTGCCAGCGAACAGGTCGTGCATAAGCGTGTCGCCGAGGCGAATGTTCCCGGCGTCTTGGCCCTTGCCGATCATGTCCGCCTTGCAGATGGCATAGGACTGGTCGTTGATCTCCTGCCCGAACAAGCTGATGCGGGCGTCCGGATTCAGGGCGCGTACGTGTTCCTCTGCGATGGACAACATCCCGCCGGTACCGGCCGTCGGGCCATAGACGGTACGGACCGCTCCTGGCTCGGACAAAGCTTCGTCGTCAGCCGCAAAAAGGAGATCGACCATGAGCCGGATGGCGTCGCGCGGGGTGAAGTGCTCCCCGGCCGTCTCGTTGGCGGCATCTGCGAACTTGCGGATGAGCTCTTCAAACAGGTCACCCATCGCCGCGTTGTCGATCACGTTGGGATGAAGGTCAACAGCAGCAAACTTGGACACGACGATGTAGAGACGGTCCTTCTCCGCCATCCGGGCGACTTCGCCTTCGAACTTGAACCGCTCAAAGATGTCGGCGATGTTGGCTGAGAAGCGCCCCATGTACTCGATGAGATTGGCGGCGAGATTGTCGGGGTCGTCGAGCAAGGTCGCGAGATCGAACGTCGACGTGTTGTAGAAGGGCAGGCCCAGTTCCCGCCGCACGATGAACTCGAGCTTGTCCGGGTTCGACACCTTCTTGGCTCGGGCCAGTACGTCGGCCTTGGATGGTTCAAGTACGCAGTCGAGGCGTCGCAAGATCGTCATTGGCAGGATCACGTCGCCGTACTCGTGCGGCTTGTAGGCACCGCGGAGTTGGTCTGCGATGCCCCAGACGAAGGTCGCCAGCTGGCTCACAGCGGCCACCTGCCCAGGACTTCCATCCTCGTCGTCAGCACAACACGCTCCTCTGCCGCTCTCCGCTTACCGTGCGGGCTCATGTCGCCTGCGCACAGAACCCCAGGCCAGCGTAGGTGACCGGAAGGACCAGTTCTCGGATAGCGGCGGGCGGCTGCCACCGTGCTGCGCGTCCGTTGAGCCGCGAGTCCGTGAAGCAGCTCCAAGGACGCGTCCGTCGGTGGTTTCGGCGGTTACCGTTTTCGACCCGTGGGCGATGGAGCGCGAGCGGTAACCGATGGAGCCACAGCGGCCAACGCCGACCATCTGGCGACCAGCGCCACGCGGATTGCTGACGCTCTCGCCGACGCGCGCCTCGCGATCGGTATCTCTGGCCGTGCCGCGGCCACCGCAGCCGGCATCGGGCGCAACACCCAGCTGCGCCTGGAGCGGGACCCGGCGACGAGCCGCGTTGACCTGCTCATCCGCCTCGGACTCGTAGCGGGCGTACGGCTCGAGCTTCGGCCGTTCCACGCCTCCGGCGACGTCACCCGGCGTGCCGCTCCGCCGTTGCCGGACGGCGCCGCGGCCTTCGCCGGAGCAGCGCCCGCGTCCGCCCTCGGCGCCCACCTGGCTCGGCTCCTCGGAGCGGAGCCGCGATGGACCCGCCGAGCAGCGCGCCGCACAGCGGTTGACGTGGCGAGAGACGCTGGGCTGGGCAGCGATCGCACCGTGCGTCGGTTGGAGCACGGTGACCCGACCACGCTCGGTCATGCGCTCGCGGTAGCTCTATGCCTCGGACACCGGCTCGTCTGGGAGCCGGTGAAGTCACCGTGGCGTCAGCGTCCTTGGCAGCTCCCGCAGCCGCCGCTGTCACGGCGTGGACGGCGATCCGTGCACCCGATGTTCTCCAGTGCATTCTCCGGCTGGACGAGCCCACCCGAGCTCGTCACCTCGCTCGAGACGCTGTTTGGCCCCTGGGGCCTCGACGTCGCAGCGACCGCATCGACGAGCGTGGCGCGATCCTGGCTCGGGCCCGGGCATCCTGTCTGGGCTCGCCGTGACGCCCTCTCCGACGAGTGGTCGGACTGGAGCGGGCTCGCCGACGACGGTGACGCCGCGCTGTGGATGAACCCGCCGCATGCCGACGTCAGCCCGTGGCTGCGTCGGGCTGCCGCCACGGCCGAAGCGGGTCGAACCGTGGTCGGCCTGCTGCCGGTGCGCACGAGCAGCGCCGAGTGGCACGAAGTGATCCTGCCGAGGGCGGAAGTGGTCGTGCTCGCGAGAAGGCTGCGCTACGGACATCCCCGCGGCACCGGTGGGAGCGCTCCCTTTTCCAGCGCCGTCGTGGTCTGGCCGGGGCCACGGCCCTCCCGTGCCGCTGCGCGTCACCTGCTGGCGGGCTGGGCCGCCGATGGCTGGGGAACCCTCATGCACGCGCCCTCAACACGGGTGGGCTCCCGCGGTCGCCAGCGCTGAGGCGCCACCTCATGCGCGTCCCGTCCCTCGCCGACCGGATCCGGAACGGCAAGGTCGAAAGAGCGCCCCCAACGGAGAGCCCACCGCGCAAACGCTAACGCGGGCTCGCGTCGCCGGGGAGCGGCCAGGCCATGGAGAGCAGTTCGGTGGCCAAGGTCTCGGTGGCCAGCCCACCCGTCAAGATGTCCGCATTGCACGCGGCCTGCGCAAGGGCGACGAGGTCCTGGACGGTCGCCCAGCGCGTCCCCTTCAGCGTCCGGTGGAGGTAGTCATCGCTGTGCCCGAGGCGTGTTGAGCGCCACTCCTTCTGATCGCGCGCGGGGTGTTGAGCGCCACTCCTTCTGATCGCGCGCGGGATCGGTAGCGCCATTCCTTCTGATCGCGCGCTCAGCACGGCTCGGCGCTTGCGGGTGCCCGCGTGGTGGCGACAGCGTGGTGAGCGACATCTGAACGCGCACGGACCCCCTCCCTGCTCCTTGGCCGGAATCGAGAGGGGGCCCGTCTGTCGCTGCGAGGTGATGCTCGCTGTGCTGAGCGTAGAGCCCGATCCGGTGGTGGTGGAGACGACCCTCCGATCGGGCGGGTATCGCTGCCCGTCTTGTCGGTCGGGAGTGCTCGGACCGTGGAGCTTCGCCCGGCCGCGGGTGCTGCGGAACCGGGACAAGACGACAACGCTCCGCCCGCGACGCTCCCGGTGCCGGTCGTGCGAGGTCACCCACGTGCTTTTCCCGACGGTCGCGTTCGTCCGTCGCCGCGACCTCGCCGAGGTGATCGGCGAGGCGCTCCGGGCCCGCTTCGCGAACGGCGAGAGCCGGGCGGCCACCGCACGACGCGCCGGGGTCCATCCCGACACTGCGCGCGGCTGGTTCCGCCGCTTCTCCGCCCGCGCCGGGGAGATCCGGACTGCCTTTGGGGCCCTCGCCTACGCCCTCGACCCGCGCCTCGGTGCGATCGAGGCACGTGGCTCGCCGGAGAAGGACGCGCTCGAGGCGATCGGGGTCGCCGCGGCGGCAGCCCGGCGGCGCTTCGGCGAAGCGCGGCTCTGGTCCTTCGTCTCGGGCGCGACCGGGGGGCTGCTGCTCGCCAACACGAGCTCCCCTCTCCCGCTTTTTCGCTGAGGCGCACATGCTCGAGACGTGAGCGAGAACGGACGCTCGGAGCATCCGAGGGACACCTCCGAGCGGGGGCGGGACGTCGCGCTGTTCCGCTATTCGCTCGTCCGTCCGCTCTCGGACCCCGAGCTCAGCCCGGCTGAGCGCGGCGCGCTCGTGCGCGAGCTCGCCGCGACCTCACACCTCGGACCGGACGGCAGGTGGGTGAGCGTCTCCGCTCCGACGCTGCGGCGCTGGCTGCGGGCGTGGCGCTCGGGCGGGTTCGAGGCGCTCCACCCCGAGCTGCGGGCCCAGCCGACCCGCACGCCGGCCGGGATCCTCAAGGCCGCGACCACGCTGAAGCGCGAGGCACCGGAACGAACCGCTGCCCAGGTCGCCCGGGTGCTGTCCGAGGCAGGGATCGGGACGGTCTCGCCCCGCACCCTCCAGCGCCACTTCGCCCGCACGGGGCTCCGGCGCGGCGCTGACAACGCGCCGGTGCGGACCTTCGGCCGCTTCGAGGCGGGCGACTTCGGCGAGCTTTGGACCGGGGACGGCCTGCACGGTCCGGTCACCGCGGGGAGAAAGACGGTGCTGTGCGCGTTCGTCGATGACTGGAGCCGCGCGGTGCCGGGCT
The DNA here is from genome assembly GCA_021850345.1 of Actinomycetes bacterium. The sequence goes on from JAJZMN010000249.1 coordinate 5,052, forward strand.
GGCGCTGGGGACCGGCGGAGGACACCGTGCGTCTCGAGGCGGCGCTCCGACGTGGGCTCGAGGTCCACGGGGTGCCGGACCGCTGCTTCGTCGACAACGGCTCGGCCTTCACCTCCGCGCCGTTCAACCGCACCCTCGCGGTGCTCGGGATCGGCCTCGTCCACAGCCGCGTCCGTCAACCCTCCTCGCGCGGGAAGGTGGAGCGCTTTTTCGCCAGCGTGCGCAGCCAGTTCCTCGTCGAGATCGAGGCGCGTGGCGGCGCGGCGAGCCTCACCGAGCTCTCCGAGCTGTTCTCGGCATGGCTGGAGGGCGTCTATCACCGCCGCCGGCACTCCGAGACCGGCGAGCGCCCGATCGACCGGGTGCTGCGCGGCCGGACGCTCAGGCGGCCGAGCCCGGCCGAGCTGCACGAGGCGTTCTTGTGGTCCGCGACCCGGACCGTCGACCGCCGGAGCGCGTCGGTGTCGCTCTTCTCCAACCACTACGAGGTCGACCCCGCGCTCGCAGGGACCAAGGTCGAGCTCGTGTTCGACCCTTTCGACATGACCGAGATCGAGGTCCGCTACGAGGGCCGCCCGATGGGGACCGCCCTGCCCCGCAGGATCAGCCGTCACGTCCATCCCGCCGCCCGGCCTGACGAGCCGCCGCCTCCCGTGCGCTCGGGGATCGACTACCTCGGCCTCGTCGCCGCCCGGGTCGCCGCCGAGCAGGCGAGACGGATCGCCTACGCGGGTGTCGAACAGGGCCCGGAGAACGACGCGCCGATCAAGGAGGAAGAACAGATCAAGGAGGAAGAACAGTGAGCATCGACCGGCTCTGCGCCTACTACGGCTTCTCGAAGATGCCGTTCCGCAAGGACCTCGCGCCGTCCGCGCTGTTTCGCTCCACGGCGCACGCCGAAGCGGTCGCCCGGCTCACCTGGTGCATCGGCGAGGGAGGCCTCGCCGTCGTCACCGGCGAGGTCGGCTCGGGAAAGACCGTCGCGCTGCGCGCCACCGCGGCCGGCCTGGAGCCCTCCCGGCACCAGGTCGTCTACTGCCCGAACCCGGTCATCGGCGGCCGGGGGATCCTCGCCGCGATCGTCACCGCCCTCGGCGGCGTGCCGCGTTTTCACCGCTCCGCCCTCGTGCCGCAGGCCGCCGAGGCACTCGGTGCCGCGGAGGCCGAGCGGGGACGTCGCGTCGTCGTCGCGATCGACGAGGCGCACCTGTTGGCCGACGACCAGCTGGAGGACGTCCGCATGCTGACCTCCGCGGAGCTCGACTCGAAGAGCCCGGCCGTGCTCGTGCTCATCGGCCAGCCCGTTCTGCGGCGCCGCCTCGCCCAGACGACGATGGCCGCGCTCGACCAGCGCGTCAGCCTGCGCGTCCAGCTCGAGGGGATGGACCCGCAAGAGACCAAGGGCTATCTCCGCCACCACCTCGAGCTGTGCGGGCGCTCCGACCCGCTCTTCTCCGACGACGCGATCGACGTCGTCCACCGCGCCTCGAGAGGGCTTCCCCGCGCGCTCAACAACCTCGCCGTCCAGGGCCTCGTCGCGGCCTTCATGAAGGACCAGGCGATCGTCGACGAGCGCGCGGCGAAGACGGCCGTCGTCGAGGTCGCCGGTGAGTGAAGCCGCGGTGCACGAGGCGGCTGCGGCGGTGCTCGACGAGAACGAGGAAGCGCTGCTCGCGGCACCGCCCGGCTTCCCCTCACCGCCCCGGCCCGAGGCCTACCAGGGTCTCGCCGGCGCGGTCGTCGAGACGATCGCCCCGGCGACCGAGGCGGACCCGGTCGCGATCCTCGCCCAGCTGCTCTGTGGCGCCGGCTCGGTCGTCGGGCGCGGTGCCTTCCTCCAGATCGAGGCCACGGCGCACTACCCGAACGAGTTCGTCGCGCTCGTCGGCGACACCGCCCGGTCGAGGAAGGGCTCCGCGCTCGACCACGTGCTGCGCGTCCTGTCGCGAGCGGACCCGGGCCTCTCCTCGCGCACCCGCACGGGGCTCTCGTCAGGCGAGGGGCTCATCTGGGCGGCACGCGACCCCTCCCGGGGCGACGAGGGCGCCGCGGACGGGCGCCTCTTCGTCGTCGAGCCCGAGCTCGCGAGCGTGCTGAAGGCGACCGGGCGCGAGCAGAGCACGCTCTCCCCGGTGCTGCGAGCCGCCTGGGACAGCCGACCGCTCGCGCTCCTCACCCGCACCGCCCCCGCACGCGCGAGCGCCGCCCACATCTGTCTCATCGGCCACATCACCGCGACCGAGCTCGCCCGGCACCTTTCCACTCTCGAGGCAGAGAACGGCTTTTTGAACCGCTTCGTGTTCATCGCCTGTCGGCGGCACCGCCTCCTCCCCTTCGGGGGAGACCCCGACCCGTGCGGGGCGACCGAGCTCCCCGCCCGTCTCGCCGCCGCGCTCGAGCGGGCTCGCAGGGCCGGTCAGCTCGGCATCGACGACGACGCACGAGCGCTGTGGCGCGACCTCTACGTGGATCTCGCCGGTCGCGACCAAGACGGGCTCGCCGGCGCGCTCGCCGCACGCGCGGAGGCGCACGTGCTGCGGCTCTCGATGCTCTACGCACTGGTCGACGGGGCCGGCGTCATCTCGCCTCAGCACCTCGCCGCCGGGCTCGCGCTGTGGGACTACGCAGGCTCGTCCATCGCCTGGCTCTGCCGCTCCGCCTCCGGCGACGCGGTCGCCGAGCAGGTCCACGCCGCGCTCAGCTCCGCTGCGGCGGGGCTCTCGCGCACCGAGCTGCGCGACCTGTTCAACCGCAACCAGACCGCGGCACGTCTCGACGAGGCGCTGCACGCCCTTGAGCGGGCCGGACGAGCACGGCGCGAGCGGCGCGCGACGGCCGGTCGACCTTCAGAGATCTGGACCGCGACCGGCCCCGACGCGCCCCACCACGAACACGCCGGGGGTCAAGGGCGCTCGGCGACCGCGGCTACGTAGACCAACGACACCACACCGTCCGCTGAGCGCCCTTGACCCCCGGCGTGGCGAGCTCCCGCACGAGCGACCATCGACACGGCCCGCCAGCTCCGCTGGCGGGCCTGACCGCGACAGCGCCCGGATCCCAGACGCCACTTTGGTCGTTCGGTCGTCCCTCTCCCACATGATCACGATCAGTGACGCTCAGATGATCAAAAGCAGTGGCGCCTAACAGGGGGATCGTCGCGCCCGTGACCAGGGATGATCACCAAGACTGTGACCATCCCTGGGAACTCCCCGTGGCA
>JAJZMN010000249.1:8278-8977 GCA_021850345.1 Actinomycetes bacterium
GCGAGGTCGTCGGGAAGGTAAACGTTCACCCTCGCCATACACACATACTACACACCTGTCGCGCGTCGGCGGCCACACCGGGCGGGCTCGGGGCGCCAAGCCGCACCATCCATGGGAACTCCCCGTGGCACCTCACCCAAAGATGTACCAAACATGCAGCGATTGCGCCTCCCGCCGTCTCGCTTGCTTGCCTCGGCGGTCGTAACGGGCGATCATCGTAGGATTTGTCGCCGGCGCCCGCGAGCGCATCACGATGCCTTCTCGCCGCGGTCATCAGCTCGCGGTTGCCGATGCCGGTTGAAACGGTGGAGGGTCCCCGGATCGCCCCTTCGCGAAGATCATGAACCCGTTGGGCCAGGGCGACGAGCCGGAAGCTCGCACTCACAGTCATCCCACCCCCCACGAGCGCAAGCGACCCGTTGGTCGGGAAACGACTGCCAGATCCTTCGAGTACTCGAGCGCCGAGCTTACGGCCCTTGTCGATGCTCGCGATGCGCTGGTCGAGGAACTGCGATGTGAGGCGATCACTCTTGGCGGCGGACCACCACAGGAAGTGCTGAGACGCCGTAGGACGTGCTGACGACCTACCTGGCGGGCGCGAAGGCCGACCTTGTCAACACCGGCCGAAAACTGACCTGGACAAGGCTCGGGAGTTCCTCGAATCTGACCGGGACGAATGCGACATCGAGCGCTACGGAA
>JAJZMN010000158.1 GCA_021850345.1 Actinomycetes bacterium
GCAGAGCAGGTGCAGGCGCACATCGACGCCGGGGTTCGCCACCTGGTGCTGTGCCCGTACAACTACGAGCTCGAACAGGTGCAGCGCTTCTCCGAAGAGGTGCTCCCCCTCCTCGGGCTCGATTCCGAAGTGCGGGCGGGGTGACGGGCTCCTTCCTCGACGCGCGCCGGGAGCTCGAAGCGCGCGACCGGCTCGTCGACGACAAGCGGACGACGGCGCAACGCGCCATCGAGGAGCACGTTCACGACGGAGACCACGTCGCCATCGGCGGTACGGCGTACTCACGAACGCCCACCGCGCTCGTGTTCGCGCTGCTGCGTGCGCCGGTCAGCGGGCTGACCGTCTCGCGCCCGCTCATGTGCTACGAGGCCGAGCTGCTCCTCGCGACGGCAACCGCACTACGGATCATGACGAGCTGGGTGGGCATCGGGCTGCGATGGGGCCTCGCCCGAGTCGTCCGAGAGTACGTCGAACGCGGCGACGCTGCCTACGAGGAGTGGAGCCATCTCGGGATCGGGTTGCGCTACAAGGCGGGGGCCATGGGGGTGCCGTTCCTCCCGACCCTCACGATGCTCGGGTCGGATCTCGCGATCGCCGACTCCCTGGCGACGGTGCGCTGCCCGTACACCGGCACGACGCTGGGCGCCGTGCCCGCCCTGAATCCCGACGTCGCCCTCGTGCACGTCCACCGCGCCGACATGTACGGCAATGCGCAGATCGACGGCTACCGCCATATGGACCTGGACATGGCCCGAGCTGCGAGGCGAGTGATCGTGAGCGCCGAGGAGATCGTGAGCCCCGAGGAGATCGCCCGGAACCCCGCCGCGACGGCGCTGCCGCACTTCGCCGTCGACGCGGTCGTCGAGCAGCGCCACGGCGCGTACCCGAGCGAGTGCTACGGCTTGTACGAGCCGGACCTCGACCACTTCGACCGGTACGCGAACGAGGTCAAGGCCAACGGCGCAGAAGGTGCCCGGCACTACGTCGAACGAAACGTCCTCGCACATCGCGACTTCGCAGGGTTCCTGTCCACCGAGGTCGGTGACACTGTGCTCGAAGAGCTTGCCCGCTCGGCGCAAGGGCTGATGCCGTGACCATCACGCCAGACGAGCTCATGGGCGTCACGACGAGCCGGCTCTTGAAGGACCACGGCGTCGTGTTCGCCGGGGTGGGGATGCCGCTCGTCGCCTCTGCCCTCGCGCAGCGCCGGCATGCCCCCCACCTCACCATCGTGTTGGAAGGCGGCATCATCGGCACCAAGCTCGTGGCGGGAAAGCTCCCGGTGTCCACCAACGAGATGCGTGCCGCGTACGGCGCCTGCATGCTCACCGACATCACCGACATCTTCTTGTTCGCGCAGCGCGGGTACTTCGACTACGGGATCCTCGGCGCCGCCCAGGTGGACGCCCACGGCAACATCAACACCAGCGTGATCGGCGACCCACGTGCGCCCGCAGTCCGACTGCCCGGCAGTGGCGGGGCCAACGACATCATCTCGCTTTGCAACGAGACGATCATCGTGACCGCCCACGAGCAGCGGCGGTTCGTCGAGCGAGTCGACTTCGTGACCAGCCCTGCCTACCTCTCCGGCGGCGCGGCACGCGAGGAGGCGGGGCTCCTGACCGGTCGCGTGAGCTGGGTCGTCACCGACCTCGCGCTGCTCGACTTCGAGCCCGGCTCGAAGAGGATGCGCCTTCGTGGCCTCCAGGTGGGGGTGGGCGTCGCCGACGTGCAGGACGCGACGGGCTTCGAGCTCTTGGTCCACCCCGAGCTCGAGCAAGTGCCGGCACCGAGCCCCGAGGAGCTGGACGCCTACCGCTGGCTTCGTGACGGCGCTGAGATGGGCGCGGGGATCGCACCGAGCGACGCCGGCCCTGCGAGAGAGACGGAGGTGGTCTCGTCATGAGCACGAGCGAGACGACTCGGCGGCGGATCGGGCTGATGGTCCCTTCCTCGAACACGACGATGGAGCCCGACTTCTGGCGGGGCCTGAAGGACACTGCGACCTTGCACACGGCTCGCATGTTCATGGAGGACACCACGCCAGAGGGGGAGTCCAAGATGCTCGACGAGTTCGCGCTGCCAGCTGCGCGAGACCTCGCGACGGCCAAGCCCGATGTGGTCGTCTTCGGCTGCACGAGCGCGGGCGCCCTGCGTGGCAACGACTACGACGCGGAGCTTTGCTGGCGGATCTCGGAAGTGACGGGGGTGCCCACGGTGAGCACGATCGAGTCGGTGCGCCATGCCGTGCTCGCCTCTGGCGCGCAGCGCGTCGGCGTGATCACTCCGTACGTGGACGAGCTGAACGTCCGCATCCGGGCGAGCTTGGAGGCCGACGGGGTGAACGTCGTGACGATCGCCGGGCTTGACATCACCGACAACTTCCGGATCGCGCTGCTCAGCGAACGGGACATCTGCGAGCACGCGGCGCGCGCACTCGCCGGTCACGACGTCGACCTCCTCTTCGCGTCGTGCACCAACATGGCTGCGTTCGGGGCACGCGACGCCCTGATCGAACAGTCCGGCGTTCCCGTCGTCACGAGCAACCAGGCGGTCCTCGAGGCCGCGATGCGCCAGCTCGAGGCGCTCGGCGCACCATGACCGACGCCACCGCGACGAGCCGTCCCGTGACGAACCCCCTGACGAGCGGCACCGAGCGGGAGGCGGACGGCGCCGTCGAGCTCGATCTCGAGGCGCGCGCGGTGATGCGAACCGGCGCCCCCCGGCTCGACGAGCCCGACGTGGGCAGCCATACCCGTGCGTTCCACCGACGCCTGCCCAACTACGAGGTGACGCCGCTGCGTCGGTGCCCGGCGCTCGCATCCTCGCTCGGGGTCGGAGAGATCTGGGTGAAGGACGAGAGTCGGCGGCTCGGGCTGCCAGCGTTCAAGATCCTCGGCACGTCCTATGGCGTCTACCGCCTGCTCGTCCAGCGCGCCGGCGAGGAACCCACGTGGGACACGCTCGACGACCTCCGGCGCTGGGCCGCCAACCGGCTCGGACCACTGACCTTGTGCGCCGCCACCGACGGCAACCACGGGCGCGCAGTCGCCCATCTCGCGGCCCTCCTGGGGTTTCGCGCCACCATCTACGTGCCCGACAACATGAGCCACGCGCGCATCGAGAGCATGCAGCGAGAAGGCGCCGAGATCCACAGTGTCGACGGCGACTACGACGACGCAGTCCGTCGTGCCGCCGAGGAGGCGTCGGCGCGCTGCCTCGTGGTGTCGGACACGTCGTGGCCCGGTTACACCGAAGTGCCGACCTGGGTGATGGATGGCTACGCGACCGTCTTCTCGGAGGTCCGCGAGCAGCTCGGCGCTGCGCCGTCCGACGGTCGGTGCAGCGAGACGACGCTCGATCTCGTGGTCGTACCGGCCGGGGTGGGCGCGTTCTTGGGCTCCGCGCTGCGCTCGCTCAAAGGGAGCGACGCGGTGTCACCCCCCGCCGTCGTGAGCGTCGAGCCCACCACGGCCGACTGCATCGCGCGCTCTTTGGAGGCAGCCACGTTGGTCCATGTCCCCGGACCGCACCGCTCGATCATGGTCGGCCTCAACTGCGGGACGCCGTCGCAGGTGGCCTGGCCCCGCATCGCACGCGCGCTCGACGGCGCGCTCTGCATCGGGGACGGCTGGGCCGTACGAGCGATGCGCGACCTCGCCGCCGCTGGCATCGTTGCCGGTGAGACCGGCGCCGCGTCGTTGGCCGGGCTCACGGCGCTGTGCCGATCGCCTGCGCTCTCGGCGGCAAAGGCGGCGCTCGGTCTCGGACCTCGCTCTCGAGTGCTCCTCGTGTGCACCGAGGGCGCGACCGACCCCGGCCACTATCGCGAGATCGTCGGCGTCTCCCCCGAAGCCGGCGCGTCGCCGGCAGCCGGGACGTGACGTGCAACCTCGCGTGCGAGACCAAGTGAGCAGATCGACACCAAGCGAGCAGATCGAGAGAGGGAGGCCCCCAGATGGCGCGACGTGAGTACGGAGGTCCTTTGGTGGACGTCTCGGGGGCAATCGACCTGCACTGTCACCCCTACCCGGACTTGTTCCCGAGGCTGGCGGACGACTTCGACATCGTCCGGGCTGCCATGGCAGCCGGCATGAAGGCCATCGTCCTCAAATGCCACCACGAGAACACCGTGTCGCGGGCGTACCTGATGCAGCGCGTGTTCCCCGACATTCGGATCTACGGCGGCATCGTGCTCAATTACTACGTCGGCGGGATCAACCCCGCCGCGGTCGAGGCGTCGCTCCGGCTCGGCGGCAAGGAGGTGTGGATGCCGACCGTGGACGCCGGCTACCACGCCGAGGTCCACGGCGGGACGGGCGGCTACGACTCCCAGAAGGGCGGCCGCTCACAGGCCGAGGGCATCTGGGTCCAAGACGCCGACGGCAAGCTCCAGCCCCAAGTGAAGGAAGTGCTCGAGCTCGTCGCCCAGTACGGGGCCATTCTCGGGACCTGCCACCTCTCGCCCCGCGAGATCGTGGCGCTCGTGCGAGAGGCCCGCGACGTCGGGGTGGAGAAGATCGTGGTCACCCACCCCTACTTCCGGGTGCCGAATTTCGATCTCGACACCCTCGAGGAGGTGGCGCGTATGGGGGCCATGCCCGAATTCGGGTACTGCACCGTTTCTCCTGCATGGAACTACGCCGGGGTCGACAAGCTGGTGGCCAGCATCGACCGCATCGGCGCCTCACGCTGTCTGCTCGTCTCGGACACCGGGCAGCGTCACAACCCGCTCCCGTCGGAGGCATTGCGCATCTTCGCCCAGACGATCTTCGAGAAGGGGATCGACATGGGCGACGTCGTGCGGATGATCGCGGACAACCCTGCAGACCTCCTCGAGGTCGACAAGGAGCGGCCACCGAGCCCCGACGACATCGCCTGGGCCCGCACCTTGGTGCAGGACCCGTGCGCGCCGGACCACCACCACGTCACCGAAGGCGATCCGCCGACTCGATGAGGTGCCGGCGCTGCGCCCGCGCATGATCGACGCGCGTGATCGAATCATGACGTGAGCCCGACAGAGCGACTGACGGTCCGCCGCCTCTTGGAGGAGCCCGCCTGGCAGGGCGCCCGGATCCTCGCCGGCGCCGGCGGCGTCGATCGCGACGTCCGGTTCCTCAACGTCATGACCGTCCCCGACATCGTGCGATGGACGAAGCCCGAGGAGCTCCTCATCACGACGAGCTACCCGCTTCCGCGCCAGGCGGCCGGACTGTGCGAGCTGCTCCAGCGCTTGTCGGAGCGCGGCGTCTCCGCGCTCGCCATCAAGCTGAACGAGTACCTGCCCCAGCTTCCCACGCGGATGCTCCGGCTCGCGGAGACCCTCGACCTCCCCTTGATAAGCATCCCCGAGGACACGCCGATCGACGACCTGCTCGCCGAGTCCTTCTCGCTCCTCGTCGCCCCCGAAACCACCGACCACGCGGACTCGGCCTTGATCCACGAGAGCCTGTTGAAGGTGGTCCTCTCCGGTGGCGGGCTCGGCGCCTTGGTCCACGAGCTCTCCGGCATGCTCGCCGGCGCGGTCGTCGCGGTGGTCGACGCCTTCGGGAACGTGCGGGCGACCGCCGGCGACACGGAGCACCTCCCAGACCAGTGGCGGCGCGGGTGGGGCGACGAGGCCCCGGAAGAGGGCGCCCACGGCGTGATGGCGCTGGCACTGGTGCGCGCCGGGAACATCGACCATGGCTGGGTGGTGGTCGCCGATCCGGCCCGGGCACTCCCGGCGATCGCGCCGGCGGCCATCGAGCACGGCGCGGTGATCGCGGCGCTCGAGATGACGCGCGACCTCGCCGTTCTCACCGTCGAGCGGCAGTTCGCGTACGAGACGTTGCGCGAGCTGCTCACTGCGCCGCTCGACGCGCGAGGCGAGAGTGCGGCGAGAGCGGCGCGCTTTGGTTGGGACTTGGAGCGACCGAGCGTCGTGCTCGTGGCCGACCTCCGCGCGGCACGCGCCGTGCCCAAACGCAATCAGCATGCCGACGGCACCATGGTGGCGACGGGCGCCAGCAGTGACCTCTCACCAGTCCGGGCGCTCGACATTTGGATCAACACGCTGCGAGACGCAGACCCCCGAGCGGCGATCGCAGGATCGTCCCTCGAGCTCCTCGCCGTCGTCGATGCAACCGCCGATCCCGCTCAGCTGGCATGCCGATCGAGCGACAAGATCGTCGAACGACACGGATGGCGGCTCTTCGTCGGCGCCAGCAAGCCGTGCACCGGGGCAGCGGAGCTCCCGCGGGCCTACCGCGAGGCACGAACGGCCGAACGCGTCGCAAGCCAGCTCAAAGGTGCGGTTCCCGTTCGCAGCTACGCCGGTCTCGGGCTCTATCGCCTGTTCAACGAGCTCGACTGCCAAGAGCTGGAGGACTTCGTCGACGAGACGCTCGGCCCGTTGCTGGGTCTCCCGAGATCCACGCGCGACGAGCTCATGGCCACGCTGGAGGTGGTCCTCCAGGAGCAAGGGAACATCGCTGAATCGGCACGTCGCCTCCACTACCACTACAACACCATGCGCTATCGCATCGCCAAGCTCGAACAGCTCTTGGGCAACTTCACCTCGGACGCCGATGGCCGAGTGGCGCTCGAGGTGGGAGTCCAGGCGGCGCACTTCTTGGATGCGCGGGCAGCGAGCTCGGCTGCGCCGAGAGAACCGAGGGCGTGACCTCGTGGAGGCGGGGGCAGCTCGCCGGCGTCACGCCACTGCGCCGTGCGTTCGGGTTTCCCATGGTGTCGTTACGGCCGGCACGCGCGGCAGCGAGCACGAAGGCGCCCGCGGCTGAGGCGCTGCGATCGAGCACGGCGTGGTCGGCAGTAGGCTGACGTCTGTCCCCTTGGGAGCGACGCCTCGTACGGGGTGATGGCCACATCGGTCGTCACCTGCACTGGCCCGACGCCTCTTCTGATCGGTGTCTCGAGTGCCAGGAGGTACGAGATGGGCATCTTGTTGCTTTGTATCGTCGTGTTCGTCATCCTCGCGGTCATGAACAAGGTACGCAGAGGGTCGTTCTCCTTCTGGCAGCGCAAGGGCCCGCGGAACTGGTGACGCGGTCTCGCTGACCGTCCGCGCTCGAGCGGTCGGGACGGCGCTCCCTGCGTGCAATGCTGCTCCCTGCGTGCAATGACGACAGCCACAGTGCGCATGTGCTGTGGCGCACCCATCGACACATCGAGAGGAAGCCATGGCTTCACTTGACGCCTCCGAGCTGGGCGTTCAGCTCGACAACGACCACCTCCCCGAGACCAACGGCCGGATGGCAGTCTGCCGGCGCTGCGGCGTCACGACGGACGGCCCGACGGGCCACGTGCACCGTCTGAGGGAACGTGAGGTCGCACGAGCTGGTCGGTGGCTCGATGCGAGCGACCGCCAGCATCGCATCGACCAGGCGAGATCGAGAGCGTCCTAGCCGGCCCAGGGTCGCCCGGCGTCGGGGATGCTCGTCGGCTGGGCAAGGGCCGAGCGGCTCAATGTTCCTCGGTGGTGAGGTGGGCCAACTTTCGCCCGTCGTGCGGTGACTGCTCGGCCTCGGTGTCAGGTGACATCGATCGGAGGTCTCGCTGCTCTTCTTCGACGTCGTGCATCACCTTGGGAGGTGCTTCCTCGAGCATCATGAGCGATTCGTCGGCGCCGGGGAGGGCGTGGAGGATCCCATCGAGCTTGCGCTGGACCGCCGCCTGCTCTCTTCCCTGGGTGTGCTGGATGGCGAAGAGCATCACGATCGTCACCGTCGACGCCGAGATCTCGAAGCCGGCAACCCAGCCGCTCGGAAAGCCCATCGCTCCGCCTGCGGCGATCAGGACGATCATGGCCGCGATGATGGCGACGGCGATGATCGGCAGCGACGTGTAGTGCTCTATGCGGTAGAGGACCCGGCTCGGCACTCGAAGCTGCGCGGTGCGATGGGAGATCCGGCTACGGGAGGCGTCGTTCTGGTCCCGTGCGGGGCGTTCCTTTCGATCCCGTGCGGAGCGTTCCTTCACCAACCGAGGTTACCGGTCGAGGGCCGGGCTCCGTCGCAGCGATTGCCCGTGGGAAGGGAAGTAGTTCACGGGATCCGTGCGACACTGAATCTGTGGGGCTTGTTCGCAATGTCACCGTCACCCTCGACGAGGAGACGGCACGCTGGGCCAGGGTCGAAGCTGCCAAGCGGGACATGAGCCTGTCGCGCTTGATCGGCGAGATGCTCGAGACCTCCATGCGAGCGCAGCGTGGGTACGAGCAGGCGATGCGCTCCTACCGCGCCCGTGGCCCACGCCGGCTCAAAGGGAGCGGCGCGTACCCCGGCCGTGAGGAGCTGCACGACCGTGCCGGTGTTCGTTGACGCCAATGTCCTCGTGTACGCACGGGACTCGTCGGAAGTCGAGAAGCAGCGCCGCCGCGCCAGCGCCTGGGTCGACGAGCTCTGGAGGCGCCGATCGGGCCGGCTGAGCACCCAGGTGCTCTACTCTCGTTCTGGGACTCGCTCGTCGTCGCCGCTGCCAGGCAGTCCGGGTGTGCGCACCTGCTGACCGAGGACCTCCAAGACGGCCAGGACCTGGGAGGGACGGTCGTGGTCAACCCGTTCGTGCACGAGCCCGATCAGGTGCGCTGACATCCTCCCTGCGTTCGCCGAGCGTGCCGGCTACCTGCCGCGACGCAGGAGGTAGGTGTCCATCACCCATCCTCGGCGCGCCCGTGCCTCGGATCGCACCGTCACGATCTGCTCGGCGACGGCGGCCAGCTCGCCCGCGATCAGGACTTGGTGGCTGGTGCCGAGGTGAGCGCCCCAGTAGATGGTCACCCCCGCGGGGTCCACGTGGCGGAAGG
>JAJZMN010000096.1 GCA_021850345.1 Actinomycetes bacterium
CATCGCGCCAAGCTCGAGCAGCTCGAAGCGCTCGGCGTGTCGCATTTCGCTCTCTACCTCATGCACGACGCGCAAGAGCAGACGCTCGCGGCCTACGGCGAGCACGTGGTCCCGAGGTTCGCCGCGCGGTGACGATCCGCGGCTGACCCCGGCGCGCTATGCGACGTGGCGCCGCAGGGGCCGCTTGTGGTCGGGGGCCTGTGGGGAATCGACGCCGACCTGCGATGCGAGCAGCGCGACGTGCAGGGCGACGCGCACCTCCGGAACTTCCAGGTCGCGCCCCAGCAACGCAGAGAGTCGCTCGAGGGAGTGGTAGAAAGCAGCACGGCTGAGGTGAGCACGCGCCGCTGCAGCGGACTTGTTCCCCGAGCAATCCAGGAACGCGGCGAGCACGTCGAGCAGGTACGTGCCGTGACGCGCGTCGTACTCCCAGACTGGGCGGAGCTGCCTCTCGACGAACCGCTGGACGCGCACGTCGTCACCCAGGAGGCGCAGCAGGCCGCGCAACTCGATGGCGTCGACAGTCGCGACGCGCTCGTCACCCGATCCGAGGACGGAACGCGCCGCTTCGTCGGCGTCCGACATCCCGCGGGTCAGCTCCACGAGCTCGGCGTCGTCCTCGAGATATGCGGCGCCCACCGCAAGGCACTCCGGAGGTCCTGAATAGCCATGCCGGAGCTCGGTGGCAATAGCCCGAGCTCGCTCGGCATGCGTCTCCTCGGGTGGAATCGCCACAAGAGCGCACACCAGGTCATCACGGAGCTGACCGGCGATGCCGATGGTGTGGGTACGCTCGATCGCCTGGACGACGGCATGCTCGTGACAGAAGGGTGGCGCAGAGCGCACCGCGAGCGCCGCGAGCCTGTGTGGCCGCAATGACACACCCAGAGATCTGGCGCGCACATAGACCTCGTTGATGGAGCGGCAACGTCCGTTGACCAAGTCGTCGACGAGCTCCCGCTGGGCGGCGTGCTCGAGCGACGCAGGGGTGCCGGCAAGGAGCCATCCGATGGCCAGCATCGCGGCACCGGTGTCGAGCACCGCCCGGTGCAGCACCCCCGGCGTGCGATCGACGAGGAGCACGACGCGCCCGCACGGCTGGCCGGAAGGCTCCACCATTGCGGTGATCCAGCCTGGGTGATTTCCATCCAGCTGCCGGCTCTTGTCCTCCCATCCGGCGAGCAAGTCCTCGAGCGGAATTGTCCGCGCTTCCACCGCCAGGGGTCGGTGCGCAAGGCTCTCGAACACGACCGGACAGCGCGCGATCTCACTCATCTTGCGTACGACGTCGCTCGGCGACGCCCCTGGAGCCAGCGCTCGGAAAGCGTGGTGCACCTGTTCTTCTACTCGCAGCTGGGCGAGCTGCCGGCTGAGGATCTGCGCGTGCACTGCCTCGGTGATGGCGACGAACGGGACCTCCTGGTCGAGCGCGATCAGGGGCAAACCCCACCTGTCCGCTGCAGAGATCAGCTCCCGCGGCATTTCCCGGTAGCGGCGAACCAGCTCGATCGCGAGCCCGCTGACCCCGACTTCGGCCAGATCGCGCACGTATTTCGCCAGCAAGCGCACGTCGTCAGGGAGCGCGATGCCAGTGGTCAGGATCAGCTCTCCGCCGCGGAGGAGCTTTGCGACATCGGGAACTTCCGCGACGTGCACCCAACGCACGGCCCGATGGAGGTGGCTTCGGCCTGCGACCACCCGTGGGCGTGCTGCCAGCATTTCCTCGATCTGCAACACGTCGGCAACCGTTAGGAGGTCGGTCTTCGCGAGACGCGCGACCTCCGACTCAGTTATCATCTTGAAATCGTACTGGAAGACGGCTGACGCGAAGCGCTCGCCATCTTGGCGCCCTGAGCCGGTGCGCGAGACCTACCCGTGGACGCCCTTCGCCATGAGGGTCACGATGTCGAAGGCGACGGTCGCACCTGCCAGGGCGGTGATGTCCGCGTGGTCGTAGGCCGGAGCTACTTCGACCACGTCGCCGCCGACGATCGCGAGGCCCTGGAGGGAGCGGAGCAGGTGAAGCAGCTCCCGGCTGGTCATCCCTCCCATCTCCGGCGTGCCGGTGCCCGGCGCGAACGCCGGGTCGAGGACGTCGATGTCGACCGAGACGTAGACCGGAAGATCGTCCACCCGGCCGCGGACCCGCGCCGCTATCTCCTCCACGCCCAGCCGGTCGACCTCGCCGCAGCGCACCACCTCGAACCCGAACCGCCTGTCGTCGACGAGGTCTGCGCTGCCGTAGAGCGGCCCGCGGATGCCGACGTGGACCGAATGGCCCGGCGCGAGGAGCCCTTCTTCGAAGGCCCGGCGGAAGACCGTGCCGTGGGTGAGCGGAGCGCCGAAGTAGGTGTCCCAGGTGTCGAGGTGCGCGTCGAAGTGGACGAGCGCCACTTGACCGTGGCGCTCGTGTACCGCCCGTAGCAGGGGGAGCGCGACCGTGTGGTCGCCCCCGATGGTCACGAGCTTCGAGCCGTTGGCAAGCACCTGGTGCGCGTGCTCGTGGATCTGGCCGACGGCCTCGTCGATGGAGAACGGGTTCACCGGCACGTCGCCGGCGTCGACCACCTGGACCGCCTGGAGCGGGGAGATCCCGAGGTCCGGGTGATAGGCAGGGCGAAGGTTGCGCGAGGCGCTGCGCACCGCGAGTGGCCCGAAACGGGCACCCGGGCGGAACGAGGTCCCGCTGTCGAAGGGCGCACCGAGGACCGCGACGGTGTAGTCGTGGCATTCGTCGATCGTCGGCAGGCGCAGGAACGTCGAGCTGCCCGCGAACCGCGGCACCCTGGTCCCGTCGACAGGCCCGACGATCCGGGATGTCCGGGGCGCGTCGGGCTTCTCGGGCTCCAGGGGCGTCGCGGGCACGTCGGGTACCTCCGGCATCTCTTGGTCAGTCCTCCTCGGATCCGTGAACGCCACGACGACGTGCTTCCGCCGGGTGCCCTGTCACCACGGGCTGGGGGAACACCCGTGGGCGGAGGCCGAGCGAGCGCACGTGCGCTGCGATCTCTCCGACGGTCGCCACCCACATGCCGCCAAGCGCGGTCATGCGCTCGAGCAGCTGCTCCAGCGCGGCGACGCGCGACGGTCGCCCGGACAGGAACGGGTGGTTCGTGAGCACGAAGCACAGACCGTGCGCGTGGAATGCCTCGAGCTCCGCCGTCCACATCTCGAGCACCTTCGCGGGGCTTTCGATGAGGCCCGAGCCGGTGATCTCCGGCACGAACGCGTACTGCTCCCAGTCGTCGAGCGACCAGTGGACGGGGACCTCGACGACCGACCGCGCGCCGGGCTTCGGTCCCTCCGAAAGCTCGTAGGGAAGATCGCAGTCCATCATGCTGGAGTCGTAGAGGAAGCCGCGGTCTGCGAGCAGCCCGATCGTGTGGTAGCTGAGCTCCCAGAGCGGCGCGCGGTATCCGAGCGGCGTGATGCCCGCCACGCGATCGAGCGCCTCGAGGCCGCGATCGATCATCGCGGCCTCGGCGCCGGGGCCCATCTCCTGCACCGACTCGTGCAGGAAGCTGTGGTGGGCGACCTCGTGCCCGGCGGCAGCGATGCGCTCAACCGTCGAGGGGTACCGCTCCGCGGTGAACCCAGGAACGAAGAACGTGGCGCGCAACGCGTACGTCTCGAGAAGGCGCAGGATGCGGGGCACGCCGGTGAGCGGGCCGTAGGCCTGGTGCGACATGACCGACAGGCGGCGCGCGCTCGCGGGCCGAACGGAGAGCACGGCGGACTCCGCGTCGACGTCGAAGGTCAGAGCCGCGGCGGCGCGGTGGCCATGAGGCCAGGGAATCGGCTGCGCAGGCTCGGTCGCATCGGCCAGGTCAGCCCGCACCGGCATATCCCGCCTGGTCGCGGCCGCGCACGAGGTCCACGAGCTCGACGTCACGACCGGGCCACTGCAGCCTGGTGACGCGCGGAGGCGTTTCGGCGACGATTCTCCCCCGCGAGACCACGTGGGAAGGCTGGACGAGCCGTCGGACCACGTCGAAGGGGTCGGCCGCCGGCAAGACGACGAGGTTGGCAGGGCACCCCGGCCGGATCCCGTAATCGGTGCCGAGCCCGAGGACCTTCGCCGCCCGATCGGTCACCATGCGGAAGCACTCGACCACCTCGGCCGGGGCGGTGAGCTGGGTCGCATGCGCGCCGGTGTGGGCGACCTGCACCGGATCGGCGGTCCCGAGCGGGTACCACGGGTCCATCACGTCGTCGTGGCCCATCGCGACGTTCACCCCCGCCTCGAGCATCTCCTTCACCTGGGTGAGTCCACGCCGTTTCGGGTAGCGGTCGAAGCGACCCTGGAGGTGGAGGTTGACGAGCGGGTTGCAGACGAGGTTCACCCCCGCGCGGACCAGGATGCGCTGGAGCTTGTAGCTGTACGCGGCGTTGTACGACCCCATCGCCGTGGTGTGGCTCGCCGTGACTCGGTCGC
This sequence comes from Actinomycetes bacterium, assembly GCA_021850345.1. The sequence goes on from JAJZMN010000096.1 coordinate 4,436, forward strand.
CGAGCCCGCTGCGCAGTGCCTGGGTCGCGAGCACCTCGACGAAGCGAGACTGCTCGTCATCGATCTCGTCGCAGTGCGCGTCGACGAACAGTCCGTGCTCTGCGGCGAGCGCGACCGCCATCTCCACCGATCGGACACCGTCCTCGCGAGTGTCCTCGAAGTGCGGGATGGCCCCGACCGCGTCAACTCCCCTGCGCACGGCCTCGGCGAGGAGGTCCGCTCCGCCAGGGTACGAGCAGATGCCCTCCTGGGGGAAGGCGACGAGCTGCAGGTCGACGATGTCGCGCACCTCGTCGCGGACGGCGAGGAGCGCCTCGAGCGCGAGGAGGCGCGGGTCCGTCACGTCGACGTGGCTGCGGACGTGGAGCACGCCGTGCGCGACGTACCACCGCAGGACCTCGCGGGCGCGCTCGGCGACGTCGCGCGTGGAGAGCGTCGTCTTGCGCTCCGACCAGCACGCGATGCCTTCCCAGAGGGTCCCGCTCTCGTTCCAGCGGGGTTCGCCGGCGGTCAGGGCGGTGTCGAGGTGCACGTGGGGCTCCACGTAGGGCGGGGCGACGAGCGCGCCATGGCCGTCGACCACCGCCCGCGCCGGCACCGGATCGGAAGAGGGGGGATGGAGCCCCACGATCACGCCCCCGTCCACGTGGACGTCCACGGGATCGGCGACGACCCCCCCGTCGACGGGCCTCACCTCGCGCACCAAGAGGTCGAGCATCGCTCCTCCTATCCGGCCCGGTTCAGGACTCCGAGGAGACCGGAACCGGGCCGAGGGTCGCGCCCAGGGTCACGTCGTCGGGGGCCGGCTCGGTTGCCACCCGCCCTGACGGGACGTCGCGGGCGCTTCGGGTAACGACGGCGCGGATCACCGCATAGGCGAGACCGCCGACCACGAACCCGACCAGGAAGGCGATGTCCCCGCCGTGGAGCCAGCTCGAGGACGCCGGGCCCTCGAAGAGGGTGGTGTCCATGAACGGGACGGCTGCGCCGAAGCCGATCAGCTCGGCGGCCAGGGCATCCCATCCAGCGGGGAGGCTCGAGTAGTCCAGGATCCCCGTGACGTCGACCCTTCCGCTGTTCCTCCACCAGTGCACCATCTGTATGGCGGCGAACGGCGGCACCCAGTACGTCACGAAGAGCAGCACGTTCTCGAATTTTGTGGCGAGGTTCCCGCTGTGCAGCCACAGCGTCAGCGCGAAGGCGACCACCGTGACGACCACCGCGACGTACGGGCGCTTTACCCGAGCGCCGGCCGCCTGGAGGGCGAGCGAGCCCGAGTAGTCGTTCATCGCGTTCACTGACACCGTGCCGATCCAGATGGCGACCAGAGCGAGCCCGCCCAGCACGCCCCCGCCCATGAGGTGCTGGATGCCGGCCGAGGTGTCCTGCACGACCGCCGAAGCGGCGGCCAGCCCAAGGATCTCGACCCAGATCGACGACAGCGAGACGCCGGCGAGGGTGAGGACGAAGATGGAGAGGCGGGACGTGCCGGGTTCCATGTACCTGCTGTAGTCCGACGCGTACGCGCCCCACGAGACGACGAAGCTCGCGGCGAGCGTCGCCATCAGGACGAAGCCCCCGACGAGGTCTCCACCGTGCGCCGTCGACGCCGCGTGGAAGTTGCCGACCGAGACGACCTTCACGGTGACCGCCACGAACATCGCGCCGAGCACGAGCGACATCCACTTCTGGAACGTGTGCATCACCTCGTAGCCGAAGAGCCCGAGGAGCCCCTGCATCACGAGGACGATGAGCAGGCCCAACCAGAACGGGACGTGGACGAGGATGTGGATGGCCTCCGCCCCGAAGATCGCGTTGATCGCGTCCCAGGCGATCGTGGAGAGCCACTGGAGCAGACCAGGCAGCACCACGGACTTCCCGAAGGAGAGCCGGGCGAGCGGCAGCTGACCGGAACCGGTGCGGGGGCCGTAGGTCCCGAGCACCGACACCAGCAGCCCCCCGACGAGGGTCCCGACCACGATCGCCACGACGCCCCATGCGAACCCCACGCCCACGAAGCTGGCCGTCGCCAGCGTGCCGATGAAGAACCCGGCGGGAACCAGGTTGGGCGTGAACCACACCGTGAACACGCGATGAAGGCGCCCGTAGCGGTTGGAGAGCGGGATGGGCGCCATCCCGTGCATCTCCACAGCGGCATGGCCCTCATGGGTCGGCCGACTGCCTTCGTAGATCTCGGTCGCCATCTCAACCCCCCGTGCTCGATGCCACCGTGACAGGTCCGCTCACCCCGGTCCCGCGAGGGCGCTGTCGACTTGCCAGCATCCTACGGAAGAGCCCTTCGACCGTACAGTCTACGATTGACAGAATGTCTACGCGATATGTAGACGATGATCCAAGTTCAGGGGAACCTAGGCACCACCGGTCGGCACCGCCCCACGGCTCATCGCGAAGAGCCGGCGACGGGGGCCGGAGCCACGCAGTCGGGGGCCGATGACGATGCAGGTCGGCGAGCTCCTCGGTCTCCCCCACCTGCGGATGAGCCTCCTTGCCGGCCCGAGCGGGCTCGAGCGTCACGTGACCTGGGCCCACTCGTCCGATCTGGCGGCGCCCTGGGACTGGATCGCAGGCGGCGAGCTCCTCATGAAGAACGGCAGGACCATGCCGCGGAGCGCCGACGGCCAGGTCGCGTTTCTCCGCAAGCTCGCAGCTGCCGCGGCAGCTGGGCTCCTGATCGGTTCGGACCCGCGGACGCCAGCCCTCACCAGGAGGGCGCGCGACGAAGCAGGGACCCTCGGCCTGCCGGTCCTCGAGGTCCCCTACTCGATCAGCTTTCTCGCCGTGAGCCGCGCGGTCGCCGACGCGTCGATGGAGGACGAGGCTCGCAGGATGGCGCGGGCAGAGCGAATCTACGCAGTGATCCGGGACGCGCTGCGCACACCGTCGCCTGCATCGTTCGTCCGCAAGCTCGAGGCCGAGCTCGGCCACCGGCTCTACGTGCTCGACGCGGCCGAGCTCTTCCCTGCCCTGCGCGGCACGAGGCCACCGGACGACCGTCTCGCCGAACAGATCCGAGCGAGCCTTCGTGCTCGCGACCGGCAATTGCCGGCGGTGCTCCGGCTTCCCGACCTCGGGCGGAGGAGCGCGGTGATGGTGGAGGTGCCCTTCGAGGATCCCACGGTGCTCGTGGGTCAGCGCTCGGACCGCAGGACATTCGACGCCTCGCTTCTCCACCATGCCGCCACGGCCGTCGCGGTGGTGCTCGGTCACCAGGCGCTGCGCGACGCCGCCGAGGTGCAGGAGGGGGCAGCTTTGCTCGGCCAGCTCCTCGACGCGACGATCGGGGCGGCGGCCGCCGAGGCCGGTCTTCATCGCCAAGGGCTCTCGCTCACGAAGTGCCGGCTGCTGGTCGGCCGTGGGGAGCTCGTGACGGCGCCCCGCAGGGTGGCCCACGCATTGCGCCGTTCGGGCGTCGCGCACATCCTGGCGCAGCGCGCCGACGTGTCCTGGGCGCTGATGAGCGGTGCAGATGCCGCGTCTGTGGGCCCCAGGGTCCTGCTCGACCACCTTCCTGCCGGCGCGGTCGTGGGGATCAGTGCTCCGGTCGCGACTGCGGTGAGGGTCCCCGAAGCTGCACGAGAGGCGCTGTTCGCCTCAGGCGTCGCTCCGCAGCGCGGCGGCATCGCAGCGTATGGCGAGCTGGGCCACCTCCCGGTGGTCCGCGACGAGGCGGAAGCGCGGGCGGTCGTCGGTGGCATCCTCGGACCCGTCCTGGACTACGACCGGCAGCACGGGGCGGAGCTGCTCGAGACCCTGCGGACGTTCCTGACGTGCGGACGGTCGTGGATCCGCGCGGCGGAGGAGCTGCACGTGCACCGCCAGACCGTCGTCTACCGCATCTCGCGGGTGGAGAGGCTGACCGGGAAGCATGTCTCGGAGACGGCTGACCTGGCCGGCCTGTGGTTCGCGGTGTCGGCGTACGGACTGCTGGCCGACATGCAGCGGTTGGGCCCCGCCAGCGGCTGAGCGGCTGGGTGGCTGGGTGGGTTCAGGTCTCCGGACGCGAGGCGGACCCGTGAGCGCAGCAGCCACCGAGTGTGGGTGACGCCCTGCACCGGCGGACCGTCACTCCACGACGATCTGAGGCTGCGCCACCTGGCGCCGCCCTCGTCCATGCCCCGACTACTGCATGTGGCGCGCGGACCGTTCCCGCGAGCGGACCTGGCGTGACGGGGGTTCAGCTGCTCAAGAGGTGCTCACGAGCGGCTCAAGAGGTGCTCACGAGGTGCTCTCGGCCCCAGCGCTCGAGCGCCTCGAGGGCCGGGCGCAGCGCCTCGCCCCGGGCGGTCAGCGCGTAGCGCACGCTGACCGGGGGCCCGC
>JAJZMN010000053.1 GCA_021850345.1 Actinomycetes bacterium
ATGCGGCGAGCTTCACGTGCTGAAGCGTACACCTGTTCGCTCACATTTGTGGGGATGCTGGAGAACTGTTCGTAACCCCTCCCGGTGGAAGAGGGCGGGGGCGAGGGCGTGCCACCCCGCCCGCGCGAACCGCCGCGTCACGTCTTGGATGTGAGCCGTGACCCCGAAGGCCTCCTGGAGCACCACGACCGCGCCCTTCGGCGTCCCCGACGGGATGGCGACATGGGCGGGCATCGGTCCATCGTCGGTCTGGATCGTCGCGTCGGCGTCCGTCGTCTGGATTGTCGCGCTCACGCTTCCTCCTCGCTCGCTTCGGCGACGTCACCCTAAGGGCCTGCCGCCAGATGACTCGCGCGTCCGAGGTCGCGCAGCTCGCGCGTAAGGAGCCGACCCGGCCCCGCGGCATCTAGAGTCCGTCCCGCGGCGTTCGAGGCGATGGCAGACGGGGACTGGTCACAGCTGGGCGTTCCGCCCGAGGAGGTCGGGGAGTGGCGCGCGCTCGGCGCGGACGCGTTCACGGCGGCGCTCGCGATCGGCGACGGGTACGGCCCGTCCTCGGCGCGCCACGCGCTCAAGGGGATTCGGGCCGTGGCCTCTGGATGGCGCAGCGCAGGCATGAGCGAGACCGAGGCGATCGCCTGGCACCGCGCGGGCTTCTCCGCACTCGAAGCCGCCGAGTGGTCGGCCCGGGGGACCCCGCTCGAGGAGGCGGCGCTCGCGGCGGGACACCGCATGGTGGGCTGACGGTCCCGCCGTGCAGGGACCCGGCCGGCGGCGGCGGCCGGCGTGGGCTCACCGAGCCGAAGGAGGCCCCGGGTCAGCCGGGTTGGCGCGGCAGCGTCCCGGGGACCGGGTCGCCGGGCGCGAGCACCGCGCGCTCGTGGGTCCAAGAGATCGGATGCGAGGAGATCGGATGCGAGCCGCCTGAGCTCACCCGCTCCTGACCTCCTCTGCGGCGAGCAGACCCGCGATCCCGGGGTGCTCACCGATCACTGTGAGCTGGCCGCCTCGTCCCTGGACGTAGTGGCGGAGCCCGATCAGTACCCGCGCTCCGACCGAGTCCAGGTCGGTGACCTCGCTCAGGTCGATCGCGACCCGGTGACAGGGCGTCCTCCCGAGGCGGTCGAACTGGGACTCGAGCACCGCCACGGTCCCGGCGTTGAGCTCGCCGCACAACGACAGGAGACAGATCGGTCCGACGTGGCGGAATTCGACTGCGAGGTCGGGCCGGTCGGGCCGCTCCTCGCGAGGTCGCTGCTCCACCGCCTCGACCGTCATCGGCACTCCTCTCCTCCAACGCCCGGCCCCCCGGTGCGACGCCGTGTCAGTACCCTCGCCCGACGTGCATGTAACCGAACCCGCATGTCCCCGCAACCCGCATCTCATGGAGGGCCGCCCGCCGGAAACCCCGACGCGTTCTGGACGGCTCGGAGTTGGGTAAGTGTCGGCTTGGTCCGGTTCCTACGCGGGAAGGAGCGCCATGTCCCCCACTTCTCCGGTCGACGACGTCATCGGGCTGCTCGAAGAAGACCACCGTCTCGTCGAGCAGCGTTTCGCCGAGCTCACCACTGCAGGGGCGTCCACGCGCGGCGAGCTCTTCTGGAAGCTCACGAACGACCTGGTCCGGCACGAGGTCGCAGAGGAGATCGTCGTCTATCCGGCGATACGGAAGTTGCCCGGTGGCGACAGCGTCGCCGACTCGAGGATCGACGAGCAGTCCGAGGCCGAAGAGCAGCTCGCCAAGATGGAGAAAATGGATGCGGAGAGCCCGGAATTCGTCCAGGCGCTCGCCGCGCTGAGGGCGTCGGTGCTCGAGCATGCAAAGGCAGAGGAGGAGAGCGCGTTCGCGATGCTCCTCGGTGCGGTTCCTTCGGACCAGCGTGCGGAGCTCGGGCAGCGGTACGTGAAGGCGAAGCAGGCCGCCCCGACGCATCCGCATCCGCATGCACCGGACACTCCTCCGGGCAATGTGGTGCTCGGTCCCGTCGCCGCGCTCGTCGACCGGGTGCGAGACGCGGCTGCAGCAGTCTGATCTCCCCGCAAGAAGCACTCGAGTGAGAAGCACTCGAGTGAGAAGCACTCGAGCGAGAAGCACTCGAGCGAGAAGCACTGAGACGAAAGTCGAAAGAGACGGCGCGACAGACGCGTCCCAACCAGCTCAACGGAAGGAGCTCGAAATGACGACCATCGACGGCATGCGAGTGGGGTTCATCGTGGCGAACGAGGGCGTGGAGCAGGCCGAGCTGCGCGAACCTTGGAAGGCGGTGCAGGGGGCCGGCGGCAGGCCGCAGCTCATCGCCCCCGATTCCGGAGAGGTCCAGGCGATGAACCACCTCGACAAGGCGGAGACGTTCCCTGTCGACTTCACGACCAAGGAGGTCGATGCGGACGCGTTGGATGCGATCGTCCTGCCGGGCGGCGTCGCCAACCCCGACCAGCTCCGCATGGACGAGCCCGCGGTCCGGCTGGTGAGGGCGATGTTCGAGGCAGGAAAGCCGGCCGCAGTCATCTGCCACGGTCCTTGGACGCTCGTCGAAGCCGACCTGGTGCGTGGCCGTACCCTGACCTCCTGGCCCAGCCTCAAGACCGACATCCGCAACGCCGGGGGCACCTGGGTGGACGAGCAGGTGAAGGTCTGCCCGTCGGGCCCGAACGTGCTCGTCTCGAGCCGGAAGCCCGACGACATCCCCGCCTTCTCCAAGAAGCTCCTCGAGGTGTTCTCCGACGCCCGCACCTAGCCGCGCGGCTGCCTGCGTGCCGCCCGCGCACGAGCTCGACGAGCTTCGCCGGGCGCGCGCCGGACGCCGGGGCACGGGTCCGGCCAGCGCGCGCAGTTCGTCGACGACCTGCGCCGCGCCAACGAACTGGCCCGGAGGTGACCGGGTCGAAGGGCGCCTTCAGCTGGGGGCCGAGGCGGTCCGGCGGTCGAGCGCGAGCGCCAGGAGCGCGACGTCGTCCGCGCGGTCGGCGGTCGTTGCCTCGACTACCCGGTCGCACACCGTGAGAGGGGTGACGTCACCGTCCGAGGCGACGAGGCGAAGCTTGCTCATGCTCTCGTCGCTGCCGATTCCGCGCTCGTCGATCGCGCCGTCGGTGTAGCCGAGGAGCACCTGCCCCTCGGCCAGGCGCCCGCGCCACTCGGTCGCCGGCGGGGCGTCCATGCCGAGTGGGGGGCCGGGGAGGACCGGGAGAAATCTCGTGTCAAACCGGGACACGATGAGCGGGGGGTAGTGACCGGCGGACGCGACGGCGAGCCCGCCCGAGCGCGGATCGAGGAGTCCGACGAGAGCGGTCGCGATCCGCTCGAAGCCGAGCAGACCCCACGCCGCCCGCACCGCAGAGATGAGAGCGGAGGGTGCGGATGCGTGCCCTGCGAGCGCGCGAAGCGCACTCCGCATGTGCCCCATCTGCGCCGCGGCGTGACGGTCGTGGCCCGCCACATCGCCCACCACGAAGAGGACGTCTCCCGTCGGCAGAACGAGGACGTCGTAGAAGTCGCCCCCGACCTCCAGACCGCGGTTCGCCGTGAGGTAGCGCGTCTCGAGGATGACCCCGTCGACCTCGGGCAGCTGCGCCGGGAGGAGGCTCGACTGGAGGATCTGGGAGGTGCGGAAGGCCGACTCGTACCGGCGCGCGTTGTCGACGACGGACGCGACGTGGCGGGCGAGCTCCTCGGCGAACGACATGTCGTCCCGACGGAACCGCCGGGTGCTCGACACGCACGTGACCGAGCCGACGACTCGCGAAGAGGCGATGAGGGGGACCGTGAGGTACGAGCGGAAGCCGAGTGTCCGGACCACCGCGAAGTGCTCCTCGCTGACGGTCGTGGCGCGGAGGAACTCTTCTGGCATGTCCGCTGACCACGACGCCTCGCCCGAGCGGATCGCGCGGACGGCGGGGTGCTCCCCTCCCGGGTCGGGGGGGAACTCGGTACGGAGCCGCTCGACCAGCGGCTGGAGCGCCGCGGCCCGGTGCTTGGCCATCATGCGGGCGATGCGACCGTCTTCCCCGACGACGTCGATGATGCAGATCTCTCCGAGGGTCTGGACGGCGAGATCGCCGAGCCGTTCGAGCGTGGCCGCGAGGTCCTCTGCCTCCGCGAGGGCCTGCGCGGCGCGCGCGAAGAACCAGGCGCGTTCGGCCGCCTGGCGTTCGGCCTCCGCGAGGTGGGCGCGCTCGAGCGCCTGCACGGCCTGTCCGACCACGAGCGAGAGCAGGACCCGCTCGTCCGGCGTGAACCAGTCGGCGCGCGGCGCCACGACCACGAGGGCGCCTGCACCCCCCTGCCGGGTGACGATCGGCAGCGCCGCCCAGCTGCGCTCGCCGCTGCCGCAGTCGCTTGTGACCCCGTAGGTGGGGCGTCGATCGCGGACGGCGGTGGCGAGTGCCGCGTCGCTTCGCAGGCCCACGGTGCGATCCCAGCCGGGGGGAGGCTGCCCCGTGTCTGCGGCGTCGACGGAGGCCCCGGACTGGGCGACCAGTTCGAGCTGCTCGTCCTCTGCAAGCCACACGCCGCACCACAACGCCGGTGCCGCCTCCAGCGAGCGGACGACCGCACGGGCGACGTCGTCGGGCGAATGGGTGGCGGCGAGCTCCGCCGTCGCCAGCTGGATCCTCGAGATGCGGTCCGCGAGCCGCTCGGCCTCCCGCCGCGCTGCCCGCTCCCGTTCGAACGTCCGGACACGGTCGAGCGCGGCGGCGAGCCTGTCTGCGACCACCTGTAGCAGCTCCGCGTCGGCGAGCGTGAAGCGGTCGCGCTCGTAGCTTGCCGCCCACATGACGCCCAGCCGGTGACCCGCGCTCAACATCGGAACGGCGGCCACCGAGCGAAGACCGCTGTTGCGCAGCACGGGGTTCACGACGTGGATCGACGAAAGATCACCCACGACGATCGGGGTGCGGCTCGCGAGCACGGATCCTGCCATGCCCTCGCCGGCATGGATTCCCATGCCGATGGAGAGCTCCTCTGTGAGCCCGATCGCGGCGCGCACCATGAGCTCGTCTCCGGCCTCGTTGGCGAGCAGGATCGCGAGCCCGTTCACCGACAGAAGGCGGCTCATCGTCTCGAGCGCGTCGCGCAGGACCCTCTCGAGCGACCCGGCCGTGACCGTCATGTCCGCGTGGGCAACCAGGTCGTGCCACAGCCGTGCGACCGGCTCGACGACCTCGGCAGCGGCCCGCTCGATCGCCAGCATCCCGCTGATGTCGAGCTCCCGCCGGAGGCGCTCCCCCTGCTCGTCGCCGTGCGTGGTGAAGTCGCGCCGGGTCATGGCGCGACGAGGTCCAGCCCCGTGCCGAGCGCCGGCGCGGAGTGGGTGAGCGCGCCGACCGACGACAAGTCTGCTCCGGCTCGCACCGCGGCGTTCTGGAGCGCGCGGAGACCGGGGATGGTCTTGCGGGTGTCGACGACCCGGGTCGAGGAGTTGGCCATCGAGACGGTGAGGATCGACCGGAGAGAGCCGCGGATGTGGGAGACGGCGGTTCTCGGGGTCACGGCGGTGCCGTCGGAGGTGCACCAGTGCACCTCGAGCTCCGCGTCGACCTGGGGGACCACCTCGACCGCGCAGAGCCGGCCTGCCAGGACGGCGAGCGCGAGTGCGACCGCCTGACGCACCGCGGGCAGCGGCGGATCGACGGAGGCTTCGGGCAACGTGCTACCGCGACTCGGGCGGCGCCGACTGGCGGGTGCCGGCTGCTTCGATGAGGCGTGCCGTCGCGACGGTGACCGCTTCGGCCATGGGCAAGTGCAGGAACTCGTTGGGCCCGTGCGCGTTGCTGCCGGGGCCGAGGACTCCGGTCGCGACGAGCGGCACCCCGGGGTAGCGCTCGCCGAGCATCGCGAGGAACGGGATCGTCCCGCCCTCGCCGAGCGTTCCCGGGGGCTTGGCGAAGAGCTCCTCGGACGCGCGGGTGAACGCCAGGGCTGCCCAGTCCTCGAGCGGCGGCGCCGCCCAGCCTGTGGCGGGCGTGTCGAAGCGCACCTCGACGCGCGCGCCCGCCGGCGGGTCGGCGAGCAGCGCCGACTCGACGGCGCTCATCGCCTCGCTGGCGTCCACGGTGGGTGGCAGCCGCACCGAGATCTTGGCTGCCGTGAACGGCCGCAGGACGTTGCCGCCGTCGCGGACCGCAGGGATCCCGTCCATCCCGGTCACCGTCAGCGACGGTGCCCAGGCGCGCCGGGCGAGTCGCTCCTCGTCGGACGCGCCGTCGAGCCGGAGTCCCGGGACGACGGGGAAGACCTCCGTCGCCTCCCATCCTCGCCCGGCACCCTGCTCACCCGCCGGCTCACCGGCGTGGAGCGCGGCAAGCCGGATATCGCCGGTGTCGGGGTCCTCGAGCCTGTCGAGCAGTACTCGAAGGAGGCGGAACGATGTCGGGACGATGCCCCCCGCGCTGCCGCTGTGGACGCCCTCGGTGAGGACGTGGACCGAGACGGTGGCGACGAGGTTCCCCCGCAGGGAAGACGTGAGCCAGAGCCGGTCGTAGCTGAGGCAGCCCGAGTCCAGGCACACGACGAGGTCCGGGCGTCCGAGCCGGTCGCCCACGTCGGCGAGATGGGCGGGAAGGTCGGGGCTCCCGCTCTCCTCGCTCGCCTCGACGAGCACGACGACACGGGGGCGCGCGATGCCGGCGGTGTCGAGGAGCTCGACGGCGGTCACCGCCGCAAAGAGCGCGTACCCGTCGTCGCCCGTGCCCCTGCCGTAGAGGCGGTCACCCTCGCGCACCGGGGTGAAGGGACCGAGTCCCTCGCGCCACTCACCGAGGGGCGGCTGCTTGTCGAGGTGGCCGTAGACGAGGACGGTCCCCCTCGCCGCGCCGGTGGCGGGAGCATCGACGAGCAAGAGCGGCGTCCGGCCGCCGCCTCCCAGCACCTCGGCCTGCAGCTTCTGGATCGGCCTGCCTTGCGCCCACTCCCGAAGCGTCGAAGCAGCATGCGCGAGATGACCCGCCGCTTCCCAGCGCTCGTCGAAGTCGGGCGACAGGCAGGGGATGGTCGCGTAGAGCATGAGGGCCGGGAGGACGTCGCTCTCCCAGAGGCGGTGTGCGCCGGCTCCCAGGCCGTCTCCTTCGTGGCTCCCGGCGCCCACGGGCGGTGTCGCGGTCGGTGTCACGGCGAGGACGCTACCGCCGGGGGGCAGGGGACGCGCCGTGCCGGGTGGCAGGAAACGCGCCGTGCCGGGCGGCAGGGGGAGTTGTACTCGGCAGGCTGCTCCGGATCAGACGGCGCGGCTGGTCGTCGACATGTTCCAGTCCGGCACGCGGAGCGCCGGCATTGCCGTCCGGTTCATCCACATCCCGCCCTCCCGGCCGTAGGTGCGCACGGTCGTCGACACGTGCGTCGCTCGCGTGAGCACGTCCACCGGGCTCTCGTTGAACCGGAAGTTGCTCGTCGCGCCGGCCACCTTGCCGTCTTCGACGACGTAGACGCCGTCGCGGGTGAGCCCGGTGAGCAGGAGGGTCTTCGGGTCGACCTCCCGGATGTACCACAGGCAGGTGAGCAGCAGCCCCCGCTCGGTCGAGGCGATCAGGTCATCCAGCGTCCCGGCGGCGCCCGGGAGGGCCAGCGAGAGGTTGTCGATGGGCGCGGCAACGGCCGTCTGCGACCTCGCCGCTCCGGCGCGGTGGTACCGGAGGTGCTCGAGGCGGCCCGCCCGCAGCCACTCGGTGCGGTCGAGCCCGAGCCCGTTGTCGAAGACCGACACGTCCGCCGACGAGACGCTCGTCGCGAGGAACGGCGCGCACTCGAGCCCGGGCTCCCCGGGATCGCTCCACAGGTCGAAGGCGAGGGGCGTCAGCGCGTCGCCGACACGCGTGCCGCCTCCGGGCTTCGAGAAGACGGTCCGGCCGTCTTCGGACTCCCGCCCGCTCGCCGCCTCGACGAGGAAGATCATGAGGTCGGCGACCGCGCTCGGCGGCAGCAGCACCTCGTGGCGGCCGGGCGACACGTCGATGCGCCGGGTGGACCATGCGAGCCCGCGCCTGACCGTCTCTTCGAGGGAGCCGAGCTCCACGTCGAGGAAGTCCGCAGTGCCGACGCCCGCCCACGCAGAGGCACCGTCTTTGCGCGCGACCAGTTGCAGCGCGCCGGTCGGCTGGACGTGGCGCCGGCGCAGCCCGGTCGAGGTGGCGAGGTAGGTCGTGGTGACCCGGTGCTCCGCGAACCCCGAGAGCGTCGTGCCCGACCCCTCGGCGCGAGCGAAGGCGGCGGCGAGCCCGCTGACGACGGACGCCAGACGGTCGAGCCCGGTCACCCCCGCTTCCTCACCGAAGCCCGGCTCCTCACCGCCTTCGAGGAGCGGCGCGGCGTCGTCAGCGGGACCGAGCGCCGCGGCGGCCTCCCGCACCAGCGCGTCCGCGTCCACGTCCCCGCTGCGCCGCGCGACGCCGGCGCGGCCCGGGTGCCCGGGCTTCTCGGACGGTTCGGCCAGGATGGCGGTCACCCGCCGGTCCGTGCGAACGCCGTCGGTCGTGACCGTGTTGTTGGCGAACCTCACGTCGGCTTCGTGGGCGTCCTCGACGAGCGCGACGCAGGGGCGACCTGCAGCCCGCACCACGTGCTCGGCAACGTCGCCGGGGTCCGGGAGGCCGGCGGCGCTCAACGTCCGGACTCCTTGCGGGTATTCAGCACGCGTACCTTGCGGACGAGCACCGACGGGCAGCCGTGGCTGACCGCGGCGACCTGCTCGGGCTGTCCCTTTCCGCAATTGAAGGCGCC
>JAJZMN010000062.1 GCA_021850345.1 Actinomycetes bacterium
TGTGGGGATGCTGCAGAACTGTTCGTAACCCTCGCCGGCGATCGTTTCCCGGCACGAGCGGGCGGCGCGTGACGCTCGCTCACACCTCGCCGGTGCGGCTCCGCAGCTCGGCCAGCAGGCCCTCGATCGGCACGCGCACCTGGGCGGTGGTGTCGCGGTCCCGGATGGTCACCGCGCGGTCCTCGAGCGAGTCGAAGTCCACGGTCACGCACCAAGGCGTCCCGATCTCGTCGTGGCGGCGATAGCGCCGGCCGATGCTCTGGGTCACGTCGTAGTCGCACATGAAGTACGGCTGGAGGCCACGCAGCACCTCGCGCGACACGGACTCGAGCTGCTCTTTCTTCGAGAGCGGGAGCACCGCGACCTGGTAGGGAGCCAGCCGGTGGTGGAGACGGAGCACCGTGCGGGCTTCGCCGCCCACCTCGTCCTCGTCGTATGCCGCGAGGAGAAAGGCCATCATCGTGCGGGTCACGCCGCCTGCGGGCTCGATGACATGGGGGAAGTAGCGCTCACCGGTGGCAGGGTCGAAGAAGTCGAGGTGGGCGCCCGACGCCTCGGCGTGGTGTCGCAGGTCGTAGTCGGTCCGGTTGGCGATGCCCTCGAGCTCGTCCCACCCCCATGGAAAGAGGAACTCGACGTCGGAGGTCGCGCTCGAGTAGTGCGAGAGCTCCTCGGCGCCGTGGGGGCGAAGCCGGAGCTTCTCAGCGGGCATGCCCAGCTCGACGTACCACCGGTACCGCTCGTTCATCCAGTACTCGTGCCACTTTGGCCCCTCGTCAGGCGGCACGAAGTACTCCATCTCCATCTGCTCGAATTCCCGGGTGCGGAAGACGAAGTTCTGCGGCGTGATCTCGTTGCGGAAGGACTTGCCGATCTGCGCGATCCCGAAGGGCGGACGCTTGCGGGTGGTCTGCAGCACGTTCGCGAAGTTGATGAACATGCCCTGGGCGGTCTCGGGACGCAGGTACGCCACCGCACCTTCGTCCTCGACGGGTCCCGCATGGGTCTTGAACATGAGGTTGAAGTCGCGCGCCTCGGTGAAGTCGGTCGACCCGCAATTCGGGCACGGCCCGGTGAGCTTGTCCGCCCGCCAGCGGCTGTGGCACTTGCGGCAGTCGACGAGCGGGTCCGTGAAATTCTTGAGGTGCCCCGACACCTCCCAGACCGTCGGCGGCGAGAGAATCGCCGCGTCGATGCCGACGACGTCGTCACGCAGCTGGACCATCGAGCGCCACCAGGCGTTCTTCACGTTGCGCAGCATGTTCACGCCGAGCGGTCCGTAGTCGTAGGTCGAGCGGAAGCCGCCGTAGATCTCGGCGGACTGGAAGATGAAGCCGCGACGCTTGCACAGGCTTACGACCTTCTCCATGAGGTCGCCGGACGCCGGTACCGGTGCGAGGGGGGCGTCGGGCTCCGCGGTCATGGCAGGGCAGGATACCGGCCGGGGGCTTCAGTCCCCGACGGCGTCCCCGACGGCGTCCCCGACGGTGTCCTCGACGGCGTCGCCGACGCCTGCCCAGACTGCTGCCCGGACTGCTGCCCCGACTGCTGCCCGGGCTGCTGCCCGGGCTGCTGCCCCGACTGGCTGCCCCGACTGCTGCCCGGGCTGCTGCCGGGACGCGGCACCGGCGAGAGGGGCCCGGAGCAACGAGGACACCGCGTTCGCCAGGAGCCGCCCGCGCACCGTGAGTACCGCGCGCCCGCCTTCGCGCACGACCAATCCGTCGAGCTCCCCGGTGTCGGGAAGGGCCCAGTCGGGCACGCCCTCAGGAGTGCGCAACGAGAGCATCAGCCGCTCGAACGCGCGGCGCTCCCCGCCGACCACCTCCTCGCCCGCCACCGGCGGGCGCCCCTCCTCCACCGCCGCCACGTAGCGCTCGGGCGTCCGCACGTTCCACCATCGCCGCCCCGAGCGAGCGTCGCCGCGATGCGAGTGGGCGGCCGACCCGATGCCGACGTAGTCCCCCTGTCGCCAGTACAGCTGGTTGTGCCGGCAGCCCTCGCCCGGCCGCGCCCAGTTGGACACCTCCTCCCAGAGGTAGCCGGCGGCCGCGAGCTTTGCGTCGACGAGCTCGTAGCGCGCCGCCTGCACGTCGTCGTCGGGATGACGGGGGGGGTCACGGGAAAGCGGCGTCCCGGGCTCGACCGTGAGGGCGTAGGCGCTCACGTGCCCCGGCGGGTGCGGGAGCGAGAGGACGTCGTCGACGGTGCGGGCCCAGTCACGGTCGGTCTCGGCCGCCGCGCCGTAGATGAGGTCGACGTTCACCCGGGAGAAGCCCGCCGACGAGGCCGCCTCGACGGCACGGGGCACCGACTCGGGGTCGTGGCGTCGCCCGAGCGAGACGAGCACGTGGGGGGCGGTCGACTGCACGCCGAAGGACATCCGCGTGACGCCTGCGTCCCGGTACGCGGCCAGCCGGTCGGGTGACGCGTCCTCCGGGTTGCATTCGACGGTCACCTCGGCACCGGGGGCGAGCGGCACTGCGGCGAGGATGCGCGCAAGCCACGGCGCGGGCAGTCGTGAGGGCGTCCCGCCACCGAAGAAGACGCTCGTCGCCGCTGGGAGCTCCCCTGACGAGACCGCTCGTCCCAGCTCTTCGACGCAGCTTGCGACATAGCGCGCCATGAGGGCGTCGCGGTCGGTGTAGGTGGCGAATGCGCAGTAGTCACAACGGTGCCGGCAGAACGGCACGTGGACGTAGACGCCGAGCTCGGTCACCAGCCGAGGGCTGCCGAGGTGTGCACCGCGCGGAGCCGGCGGTCGACATGCCCTTCCATCGCCTCAGTGGCGAGGCTCGCAACCTCGTCGGCACACGCGGGCCTCGGGGCCGTCAGGACCCGACCGAGCGACCCGCCGAGGATGGCGCGAACGACACCGAGCGCGTCGGGGCTCACCGCCCTCCCGCGGCGGCACTCCCTGCACAACGTTCCGCCTTCGGTCAGGTCGAACGCGACGAGCTCCGCGTCGGCCTCGGGCCGGCCGCACGCTGCGCAGGCGTACAGGATCGGCTCCGCCCCCTCGTGCGCGAGGACCTTCAAGAAGAAGGCGGGGGCCACCATGACCGGGTCCGTCCGTCCGTCTGCCAGCGCACGGAGCGCGCCGACGAGCATCCGGTAGAGGCCGGGATCGGGGTGGCCCTCGAGTGCCAGCTGATCGACGACCTCGAGCATCGTCAGGCCGCACGCGACGCGCCTGAGGTCCTCGCGAAGCTGCGGGAAGTGGTCGACGACCTCGGCCTGGTTCACCACGGCCAGGTCGCCGCGTCCTTGCCACAACAGGAGGCTCACGTGGCTGAGCGGCTCGAGGCGTGCCCCCCACTTGCTGGTCGTCTTGCGGACGCCCTTTGCGACGGCGCGCACCTTCCCGTGCTCCTCGGTGGCCAGCACGACGATCCGGTCCGCTTCTCCGAGGCGGTACGTGCGCAGCACGACCCCGGCGTCACGCAGCAGGGTCACTGCGCGGGCTCGTCGCTCGGTCCGGTTGCCCCCTCGCGCACCTCGGCTTCGGAGGTCGCCGGTTCCGGTGCGGGTGGGCCGGATCGCCGGCCATAGGGGCCGCCCCGGCCCGACAGCAGGTTGCCGCCTCCGACGAGCACGGCCAGAGCGATGAGGCTGATGACGCCCTCGCGTGCCGCACCGAACCCTGCTGCGGCCAACCAGCAGACGAAGCCGAACACCACGACGCCGCCGATGACGGCGATCTTCGTGAACGTCATCGGGAAGCCACCAGGCCACCGTAGCGGCGGTCGCGTCGCTGGTACTCGGCGACGGCTGCGTGGAACTGCGCGGGGCCGACCTCGGGCCAGCGCTCGTCGAGGACGACGATCTCGCTGTAAGCCACCTGCCAGACCAACAGATCGGGGACCCTCCGGTCGCCGCCCGTCAGCACCAAGAGATCCACGTCGGGGACGCCGAGAGCGCCACCGATGGCGGCTTCGCTCACGTCCTTGGGGCGCACCCCCCGCCTGGCGAGCGCCCGGACGGCGGCCACGAGCTCACGGCGCCCGGATGCCTCTTCGGCGAGCAGCACCCGGAGTGCCGGCGCCTCCACCTGGACGAGGTCTCGAGGGCCGGGCCCGACAACCCGGTCCGCCGACCCGTCCCCGGTCGCCGGCCCGTCCTCGGTCGCCGGACCGTCCCCGGTCGCCGGCCCGTCCCCGGTCGCCGGACCGTCCCCGGTCGCCGGGGGGACGCAAGCCAGCGCCACCCCTCGGGAGGCGAGCTCGACCGCCCGCAGGCGCAGCGCCCGGCCGCCCGAAGGCTCCTGGATCGTGATCCACCCGATGCCGAGGTGCTGCGCCGTATCGACGAGCGCCAGCGACGCGCGCTCCTCCGCATCGGGTGAGCCCGGGCCTTGGGCCGTCCACCGTGCAACCCAGGCGACGTGAGCGGGTACCGGGCCGCCGGTACCGGGCGGGGTGGGCGTCACGACGCAAAGCTATCGCCGGCTCTTCCGCCCCCCACGCCACCGACGCGCCGGTGTGCGGCGTCGCGGCCGGTAGCCTCGCGGTGCCGCCGGTGCCGCCCCGGCTCCCGGCGACCCGTCGAGGAGGAAGGCCATGGCTGCACCGGAGCTTGAGCTGAGCGACGACGAGTGGCGGACGCGACTCTCGCCCGACCAGTACGAGGTGCTGCGCAACCGCGGCACCGAGCCTGCGTGGTCGGGAAAGTACCTCCACGTCGATGACGAAGGCGTCTTCCGGTGCGCCGGCTGCGGAGCCACCTTGTTCTCGACCGAGGCGAAGTTCGACTCGGGGTCGGGCTGGCCGAGCTTCGACCGGGCGATCGCCGCGGGAACCGTCGAGGAGCGACCCGACAACAGCCACGGCATGGAGCGCACCGAGATCGTCTGCGCCCGCTGCGGCGGTCATCTCGGGCACATCTTCCCCGACGGCCCCACGGAGACCGGCCTCCGCTACTGCGTCAACTCCCTGTCGATCGAGTTCGCGCCCTCGACCGACTGACCCCGCCCGAGGGGCGCGCACGCGAGACCGCCCTCGAGCAGTTCGCACGCGAGGCCGCCCTCGAGCAGTTCGAAGGCGACGGCGACTTGCGCCGCTTCGTGCGGCTCGCCTGCCCGGATCAGGACCTGCTCCGCCCGGGCGAGGACGTCGCAGAGGCCGAAGACGTCGTCTTTCGAGTAGCGGGCCCAGGCGGGGAACTCGACCGGCGCCGGTGGGAGAGGCATCCGAGCAGCGCGCCGGCTGCTGCTGCCGCCACCGGCACAGGGGTCGGCCACGAGGCAATGGGCACGAGGACCGGCAACCAGGCCACGGCTCATGCGTCCGCCGTCTCGAGCGTGGCGGTGTCGGCGGCCTGCTCGGCGCGTTCGGTGCGGTGCACCTCCGCGGTGGCGAAACGCAAGCTCGGCCCGAGGTCGTCCGCGACGACCTCGACCCTCGTGCGCCGCTCGCCGAGCTCGGTCTCCCAGCTGCGCTGCTCGAGCCGGCCGGTGACCATGACGCGCATGCCCTTCACGAAGCTCATCGCGGCGTGCTCGGCGAGGTCGCGCCAGCAGACGACGTCGAAGAAGGAGGTGGACTCCTCCCACTCGTGGGTCTCGCGGTCCTGCCACCGGCGGTTGACGGCGATTCCCAGTACGACGCTCGCCTGGCCGTCTCTCGTGTAGCGGATCTCTGGGTCGCGGGTCAGGTTGCCCGTGAGGGTGGTATGGGTGCTCATTGGCGCTCCTTGCTCGGAGAACCGGACGGTCGCCCGGCACCGGCATCGTGCGCCCCGCGCCTCGCTGTCACGTTCGCGCGAGACCTTGCAGGCCTGCGCGCTTCAGTCGCGGCGTCGCACTGGAAACCGATGAGCCGATGCAGGCCGTACCGGTCGACGACCTGGCCGTCGGGGTCTCCCCCACGGTCGCGCCTGCAGGTCGTCGACGACCCTTCCACGCTCTGAAAGCCCGGAGAACCAGCCTTTCAGCGTGGACGGCGCAGCCGTACCCAACAGGGAAGCATCAGCCCCTCACATCGCACCGGGCGCTCGTCGCCGGTGACGTCCGCTGCGAAGAGCAGGACCGGGCCGTCCCTGAGGCAGCCGTGGGCAATGGCCTCGATGCGAAGACGGACGCGCTCGCTGGTCTTCATCGCGCCGCTTGCGGTGACCGAGCCCCGAACGACCCTCAGGGGGCGACCGAGCCCCGAGCGACCCTCAGGGGGCGACCCCCGTCACCAAGACGAGCTGCTGGGCGGCGGCGAGAGCCGTTCAGACGTCGAGGAACCGGCTGATCGCGATCGCCGAGCCGCCGGTCCCGATGAGCACGCCGATCGCGATCACCACGGCGTCGGTGCCGAACACCTCCCAGCCGGTCATTCGCATCTGGGCGAGCACCGATGCCGTTGTGCTCGACCCGATGCGGTCCAGCACCACGTGCAGGCCGTAGACGATGGCCGCGGCGACGCCGGAACCGAGGAGCCCCTGGACCATCCCCTCGGACATGAACGGGAGCCGAATGAACCAGTTGGTCGCGCCGACGAGCTTCATCACGGACACCTCCCGGCGCCGGGCGAAGATCGCCATGCGGATGGTGTTCAAGATGAGCACCGCTGCCGACACGAGGAGCACGAGCGCGACGAGCAGGAACACCCACTGCAAGATATTGATGACGTGCTGCTCGGTCCGGATCTGCTGGAGCGGCGCCGTCACCCGCATCACACCGGGCTGGCCGTGGAACTTGCGGATCACGGCCGTCGCGTCCTGCGGGTGGGCAGGCGTACATCGCCACGACGTCGGGGTCTGCTTGGGCGTCACGCCGGACTCTACGTACACTGTCCCGACGAGCTTCTTCGCTTCGAGATAGTCGTACTGGTGTGTGCGGAACACGCACTTGTCGACGTAGGGCAGGACCTGCAGCTCGTTGCCGACGGCGTGGATCTCGTTGTGGCTCGCTGTGGGCTTCATCCAGACCATGACCTCGGTGCCGCGCTGCCACTCCGCCTCGGCGCGCGAGGCACCCTGCTTCAAGAGCAGGGCCGCGCCGACGAGCGACAGCGACACCGCCACCGTGAGGACCGCGGCGATCGTCATCAGGCGGTTGCGCCAGAGGTTCGACGCGGTCTCCCGGGCGACGTACTCGGTGGAGACCGGCATCAGCGCTGCTCCTGCCCGCCTCGGCCCCGGAGGCGACCGCCGGCGACGGCGACCGCCGGCACCCGCCCGCTCGCGGGCCCGGTGGCTGCCACCGCGGCGGCTGCGGCAGCCGCGGTCGCGCTGCCCTCGATGCCGTAGACGCCACGTGCCTGGTCCCTGACCACGGTGCCGTGGTCGAGCTCGACGACGCGGCGGCGCATCCAGTTCACGAGCACCTCGTCGTGCGTCGCGACGACGACGGTGGTGCCGGTCCGGTTGATCCGGTCGAGCAGCTGCATGATGCCCTGGCTCGTGCCGGGGTCGAGGTTGCCGGTCGGCTCGTCCGCGAGGAGGATCAGGGGCCGGTTGACGAACGCCCGGGCGACGGCGACGCGCTGCTGCTCTCCTCCGGAGAGCTCACTCGGAAGGTTGTCCCGCTTCTTGCCGAGGCCGACGAGCTCGAGCACCTGGGGGACCTGGTTGGCGACGACATGCTTCGGGCGTCCAATGACCTCGAGTGCAAAAGCCACGTTCTCGAAGACCGTCTTGTTCGGCAGCAGGCGGAAATCCTGGAATACGCAGCCGATGTTTCGCCTGAGGTAGGGGACGCGCCATTTCGGAAGGTGCACGATGTCCCGGCCCGCTTCCCAGATGCGTCCGGCGTCCGGAAGCTCCTCGCGAAGGAGGAGGCGGATCAGCGTCGTCTTGCCCGAGCCCGACGCTCCGACGAGGAAGACGAACTCGCCTTTCTCGATCTCGATGGACACGTCACGCAAGGCGACGGTGCCGTTCTTGTAGGTCTTCGTGACGTTCTGAAATCGAATCATTTGGGAATGTCTCCGTCCGGCGAGTGGATGGCATGGCATGCGGCCGCCTGCTGCAAAGCCGCCGACGTAGGATCGGCGAAAGCCTATCGAGGCCCGTGGAGCAGGTCACACGTTTTGGCCAATTGCCCCTTGACCAGCGCCTTCCCCCCTCGACGGCGCCGTCACGGCCCGGTACGCCGGATCAGGCGCCCCGCAGCCGCCGGAGCTCCGCCTCCATGAATTCGTCCAGGGCACCGTCGAGGACCGCCTCCACGTTGCCGGTCTCCACGCCCGTGCGAAGGTCCTTCACCAGCTGGTACGGCGCGAGCACGTAGGAGCGGATCTGGTTGCCCCAGGCGTTCTCGGTGCGCTCCCCGCCGAGGGACTCGAGCTCGGCCTGGCGCTCTTCCCGGGCCTTCTCGGCCAGCTTCGCGGCGAGGATCTGCATGGCCTTGGCCTTGTTCTGGTGCTGGCTCCTTTCGTTCTGGACCGCGACGACGATCCCGGTCGGCAAATGCGTGAGCCGCACCGCGGAGTCGGTCTTGTTGACGTGCTGGCCGCCCGCACCCGAAGAGCGGTACGTGTCGATGCGAAGCTCCTTCTCGTCGATCTCGACCTCGGAGACGTCGTCGAGGAACGGCACCACGTCGAGCGAGGCGAAGCTCGTCTGGCGGCGATGCTGGGCGTCGAACGGCGACATGCGCACGAGCCGGTGGACACCTCGCTCGGTGGCGAGGAGGCCGTAGGCGTGGCGGCCGCGGACGATGAAGGTGACCGAGAGCAGCCCCGCCTCCTGCCCGGGCGTCGCTTCGTCCACCTCCACGCTG
>JAJZMN010000008.1 GCA_021850345.1 Actinomycetes bacterium
GCTCACATTTGTGGGATGCTGGAGAACTGTTCGTAACCCCTGGCGGATCGCTCGGCGGGCGAAGCGGCGCATCACGTAGCCCTGCGTGTTGTTGGACGGCTCCACGCCGTCGAGCGCGAGGAACACGACTGCTCTCGTGTGGTCGGCGATGATCCGCTCGGCGCGGTGTCCCTCGCTTGGCGCGCGGCGTGCGCTTCCTTGCGGGCGCATCGTATCGATGGCCTCGACGAGCGGCGCGAGGAGATCGATCTCGAAGGCGTCCGGGGCATCGGCAGAGGCCATCGCGATGCGCTCCAACCCACCTCCGAAGTCGACATTGCGCCGGGGCAGCAGCTCGAAGCCGCTCGTGGTCTTGCGGTACTGCATGAAGACCGAGTTTCCGATCTCGACGTACCGGCCGCAGTCGCAGTGAGGATGGCAGTGCCGGCCGAACGCCGGGTCGTGGGGAACCTGTGGGAAGAGGTAGAAGACCTCGGAGTCGGGACCGCCCGGCTCGCCGGCGGGCATCGTGTCGGGCGGGCCGGATCTGCTCCACCAGCACTGCGACTCGTCGTAGGCGACGATGCGTGCCTCGCCGATGCCGGCTCGCGCTGCCTGTACTGCCGACCCGGCCCCCACGACGACCGGATCGAGCCCCGCGCCGGCGAAGAGCCCCTTCCAGAGTTGCTCGGACTCGTCGTCTCGGGGGATGTCCCAGCGCGGTGAGCCCGAGAAGATGCTCGCGAAGAGCCGGGACGGATCGAGTCCGACCACGCCCGTCAGGAACTCGAAGAGCCAAGGGAGCTGCTCCTGCTTGAAGTAGCTGCCGAGCGACCAGTTCCCGAGCATCTCGAAGAGCGTCGTGTGGCGCGTGTCCCCGACGTCGTCGATGTCCTCTGCCCGGAAGCAGATCTGCGAGTCGACCAGTCGATCGCCCGACGGATGCGGCGCGCCCAAGAGGTAGGGGATGAGCGGCTGCATGCCCGAACCGGTGAACAGGGTGGTCGGGTCCTCTCTCGGGACCACGTTCGCCCGGGCGATCGGCGCGTGCCCACGATCGACGAAGAAGTCGAGGTACGCCTGTCGGATCCTCCCCGCGTCCACGGAGGGACGCTACCAGCGGGCTCTCGAGGACCCGATTGCGCTAGCGTCGGCGGTTGAGCATTTCCGACGGGGAGAGGAGGGACGGACAATGACGATGCGAGACCTTGACGCACAGTCGAGCACGGCCGTGCCCTTCACCCGTTTGCCCGCGTCGACCTGAGCCCCGAGCGATCGAGCAGCTTCACGCCCGAGCGCGTCCGCGCTCCGCCGGTCCTGGCGGGCCTCCACGAGGAGCTCCTCTCTTGACCGATGACTTTTGCGCGCTCGCGCCCTACGGTTTCTCCGAGCGCGTGCAGGCACTGTGGAACGAAACGACTGACAAGACTGCCACCTTCGCGCGTCCCGCACGCGTGGTCCGAGTCGACGGCGCGACGTGCCGGGTCGCATGCGACGACGGCGAAGAGCGCTCGTGTCGCGCACGGACGCAGCTCGCGGTCGGCGACTGGGTCGCCGTGGACGGCGACGTGATCGAAGGGGTGCTCCCTCGGTGGTCCGCCCTGACGAGAGCCGACCCGGCCGCAACCGGTGCCCAGGCAGGCGTCCAGCTGCTCGCGGCGAACGTCGACGTCGTCATCGTCGCCGCGCCTGCTGACCGGCTGAAGCCCGCCCGCGTCGAGCGCGAGGTCGCGCTGGCCTGGGAGAGCGGGGCCAGGCCGATCGTCGCACTGACCAAGGCCGACCTCGGTGACGGCCACCTGCTCGAAGCGCTCCGCCGGCGTGTCAGCGGTGTCGACGTGTTGGCGACGAGCGTCCGTCAGGCGAAGGGGCTCGAGCAACTCGCTCGGGAGCTCGGCGTGGGCGTCACCGGCGTGCTCATCGGGCCGTCGGGTGCGGGGAAGTCCACGCTGGTCAACGCGCTTGTGGGACGCGAGGTGCAAGCCACCGGCGAGGTCAGGGCCGGCGACCTGCGTGGACGCCACACGACCACCTCCCGGCAGCTCGTACGCCTGCCGGCCGGCGGCGTGCTCATCGACACGCCGGGGCTGCGCAGCCTGGGGCTCACGGGGCGAGAGGCGGTCGGCGCGGCGTTCCCGGACCTCGAGCGGTTGGCGCGGGGCTGCCGGTTCCGGGACTGCAGCCATGGGAGCGAGCCGGGGTGCGCCGTGCGGCGCGCCGTCTCTGACGGCTCGCTCGATCCGGCGCGTCTCGCGAGCTTCGAGAAGCTCGCGAGGGAAGCTGCCGCCGAGCGCAGACGTGCGGACCCGCTCGAGGCGCGCGCCGCCCGGCGCCGGTACGCGCAGCGCACGAGGGAGGCGCGCCGCTACGACAAGCGACGCTGGTGATGAGGGCCCGAGGGCTGCGCCGGCATTCGTGCGGCGCCGGCAACGGGCCCGAGTTCCGGCCGAGGCCCCTACCAGCGGTCCCAGTGCACCACGTCGTCGAAGGGGCGGCGGTTCGGGTGTTGGATCGGACGGAGCGGGCGGTCGGCGGGATAGCCGAGCGCGATCAGATAGGGGCACCAATGGTGGGGGGGCAGGCCGAGGACCCGCCTCGCCTCGTCCTGGTCGCCGACGGCGGCATGGCCGGAGCCGATCCCGAGGTCGGCGGCCGCCACCATGATGTAGGCGGTCGCCTGGCCCAGGTCGTACTGGAGCCATCGGGCGTGCATCTCGTCGTCGGGCTCCGCCGCGACGAGCGCGATGGTCGCCGCAGAGGTGGCCACGTGCCCTGCTCCCCGCCAAACGCCCGAGAGCTCGTGGAGGCGCTCGGGGTCGGTCACGACCACGAAATGCCAGGGCTGCCAATTGGTGGACGACGGCGCGCGGCGGCCGGCCTCGAGGATCCGTTCGAGATCGGCACGCGCCAGGGGCTGCTCGGTGTACTGGCGGACGTTTCGGCGTGATCTGATGGCGTCCCAGGTCTCCATTCGCCCAGGTCTAGCAGCCTCGGAGAGACACGGGTCCTTTGGCCCTGGCCGGCCCGGTGCCCCTCCTTCATGGTGGAGGGATGGTGAGCAGCAGTCCGGCAACGTCCGGGGTGCGCAAGCTGCGCTTCGACACCTCGGCCCGCCCATTCCTCGTCCTCTTCGAGCTGACGCGTGCCTGCGACCTCGCGTGCCGCCACTGCCGGGCGGAGTCGGTCCCCGACCGTGATCCTCGCGAGCTTGCGACCGAGGAGGTCGAGGCGGTCCTCGACGACCTCGCCGCGATCGGGGCGCCCCGGCCCCGGGTCATCTTCACCGGCGGGGACCCCTTGCAGCGGCCCGACCTCCAGACGCTCGTCACGCACGGCGCGAAGGCCGGCTTGTCCATCGGCGTCTCGCCGGCCGGCACGCCCCGGGCCTCGGTGTCCGCCTTGGCCGCGCTCCGCCTGTGTGGTGCGACGGCGGTGTCCCTGTCGATCGACGGGGCGAGCGAGGAAGTGCACGACGCGTTCCGCGGAGTGGGCGGGTCCTTCGGCTGGACCGTCGACGCATGCCGCGCCGCGGGGAGGGTCGGTCTCCGGTTGCAGGTCAACACGACCGTCACCGCGCGCACCGTGCTCGAGCTCCCGGGTATCGCCCGGCTGGTCGACGAGCTGCACGCGGCGATGTGGAGCGTGTTCTTCGTGGTGCCGACCGGGCGCGCCGGCGCCTCGCAGGCGCTTTCGGCCGAAGAGACCGAAGACGTCCTCGCCTTCCTCTACGACCTCGCCCCGAGGGTCCCGCTCAAGACCACCGAGGCGCCGTCGTTCCGCCGGCTCCTCGTGCACGGTGAAGAGGGCAGAGAGGGGCGCAGACCCGGGGCGCTCTACTGGCTCCTGCACCAGGAGCTCTACGAAGCGTGGCCGCTCGCCGAGCGTTCGAGCACGGACCACATGACGCTCGCCGGTGATCACCGGCGGGCACCGCTCGCCGTGGGGGACGGCCGTGGCGTGGTCTTCGTCTCGCACACCGGTGACGTCCAGCCGAGCGGCTTCCTGCCACTCGTCGTGGGGAACGTCCGGGAGACCCCGCTCCCGGCCCTCTATGCGACCGCCCCGCTCCTCAGAGCGTTGCGCGACCCCGCCGAGCACCACGGGCGGTGCGCGCGTTGTGAGCTCCACGAGATCTGCGGCGGCTCGAGGGCACAGGCCTACGCTCGCACGGGCGACCCCCTCGGCGAGGACCCGACCTGCGACTACGAGCCGGCCGGGGCGGGGGAGTACCTGTCATAACGTCGGCCCCGCCCCGGCGGCCGAGGGCTCAGGGACCTCACCTGCGCTGGGGGTAGCCAGGTGCTACGTGCGCGATCGCGTCGACGGCAGCGGCGCCGTGGCAGTGACGGTGGTCCCGCCTCCGATCACCGACCGGAGCTCGAGCTTGCCGCCGATGAGCTCCATGCGCTCGCGCATGCCGACCAGCCCGAGGTGGGCATCGCCCGCAGGGTCGTCTGCGTTCCTGGGATCGAAGCCGACGCCGTCGTCGGCCACCTGGAGCCGGAGCATGCGAGGTGCGAACGTGAGGTAGAGGGTGATCCTGTCCGCCTGCGCGTGGTGCTCGGCGTTGTTCAGCGCTTCCTGGCCGACGCGGTAGACCGCCAATCCGACCGCGGGAGGGATCGGCGCCTCGGGTCCTTCGACCAAGAACTCCGTACGGCCGCCGCGCCGCTGGGCGTCGGCGACGAGGCGTTCGAGGGAGGCGACCAACCCGAGATCGTCGAGGTCCGGAGGCCGAAGTCGTACGGCAACCGTGCGGAGCTCCTCCATGGCCTGGTCGGCCAAGGCGCTCGCGTCCAGGAGTTCGGAGCGGGTACTCGGGCTCGCCTTGGCCGCGCGCTCAACTCGGCGGCGCAGCTCCACGACGAGCTGCAGCGCCTGATCGTGCAGCTCCTGGGAGATGCGCTTGCGCTCGTCCTCCTGGGCGCCGAGGACCGCAAGCGCCCAGGCACGCGCCCTCCGCTGCTCGCTCGCCTCTTCGGTCACGTCCTGGAAGACGACCTGGGTGAGCCGCTCGCCACCCTCTCCGACGTGGTGTGAAACCGCGGGACGCAGGTCGACACCGGGTGCGACGTAGATCCGCTCCGGCACCCGATCGCCGAGGAGGGCGGCGGCCGTCTCGGCCCCGAGCACGTCGGCGAGGTACCGGCCCGTTGGCCTTCCTCGAAGGAGCGCGCCTGCCGCGGGATTGATCTCCTGGATCCGCCCGGAGGCATCGAGCACGACTGCAGGAACCCCGCTCGATTCGAAGAGGGCCCGGTAGCGTCGCTCTGCCGTCTCGTGCGCCTGGCGCTCCATGCGCTCGGACTCCACGACCTTTCCCACGACCGGCGCGACGGCGCCGAGGATGGCGAGCCCCATCGCGTGACCGACAAGGTCGATCCGGTCGCCGTCCATGGCGTCCATGATCACGTATGGGAGCGATACGGCGAAGACGAGAGCCGTGGTCGCCACCGAGCCGCGCCAGCCGAACACGAGAGCCGCGTAGACGACGGGGAAGGTGTACGCGATCGTGACGAAGGCATCGGGGTAACCGCCCACCGCGGCGTGGAAGATGGCGTGCGTGGCGAAGACCGCCACCACGAGTCCCTGGGTCACCCAGAACCGGGGGTCGCGGATGGGCGGCAGGTATTCGACTGCCGTCTCCCGCAGGCGCCCGGCGAGCGTCGCCCCGCTCACTCCTCGATCAGCCCGTGACGGGCAGCCCAGGCGACGAGCTCCGCGCGCGAGCCGACGCCCAGCTTGGTGAAGAGGTGACCCAAGTGGGCGTCCACGGTCCGTTTGCTCACGTTGAGCCGCGAGGCGATCGCCTTGTTCTGCATCCCGGTGGCCACCAGCGCGAGCACCTCGCGTTCGCGCGTGGTCAGCGGCTGGCCCGACGGTGCGCCACCGGTCGCGAGCTCCGCGGAGACCGTCGAGTCGAGCACGGTCGCGCCGAGTGACGCAGAACGGACGGCGGAGACCAGCTCCTCGTCGGAAGCGGTCTTGAGGAGGTATCCGGCGGCGCCGGCTGCCAGGGCGGCCTTCACGTAGCTCGGGTTCGCGTACGACGAGAGGATGAGGACTCGCACGTCGGGGTTTCTTCGGTGCAGCTCGCCGGCAAGCTCGATGCCGCTCATGCCCGGGAGCCTGACATCGGCGAGCACGACGTCGGGGGTGGTCTCGGTCACCAGCTCGATCGCCAGCTCGGCGCTGTCCGCCTCTGCCACCACCTCGAGGCCGCCGAGCTCGAGGATCGTGCGGGTGCCCTGACGCACGACGGAGTGGTCGTCGACCACCAGCACCCGAGGACGTGTTGCCGGCACCGCATGAGTATCGCTCAGCGGCGGTCGCGCCGGGCCGACCAGGCCCGTGGGCGGGTACTGCGGGCAGCTCGGCAAGGCGACGTACGCGTCATCGCGTACGTCGTTTCCCCCGAGATCGTGGTGCTCTGGCCGATGAGGCGTGGTGCCCTCTGCGCCCACCATGGGGTCATGGCGATCACGATTCCACTCGTACCTCTCGAGCCCGAAGAGCACGACGAGCAAGAGCACGACGAGCACGCGCTGCCTTCCGGGCCCTTCGTGCCGCTCCGTGTGATTCCCGGGACGGCTGGAGGTCCGGCTGGGACAGAATCCGACTTCGTCGCCGGCACAGACGGACGCCACCGAGTGCCACAGTGGCCCGAGGCGGGTTGGGCCCTCGAGCCTCACGCCACGGCGCGACCGCAGCGCAGCAAGGCCCCCGGCTTCGGCGCGACCGGCGCCGTGGTGATCTCGTGCCTCGCGGTGCTGGGCGGTCTCTTCACGTGGGCCGCGTACGGCGGCTTTGCCGGCCAGTCGAGCCACGCCTGGGATGTCGCCCCCCAGGGGCAGTCCTACTACCAACCCCCGGTCCGGCCTCTCCTTCCGGCGACCGCCACCGCGGCGAAGCTCCCGCCGATGATGGTCACGACCCCGGCGACCACAGTCACGCTCAAGGTCGACGCCCCACCGCTCGGCGGCATGTACGGCGGCACAGGGAACGTTCAGGACGCGTTCTCGCCGGCGTACTTCTCGGTCCCCGCCGGCAAGACGGTCCACGTGACGGTGGTGAACTACGACCCTGCGTGGCACACCTTCACGTCGCCGGCGCTCGGCCTCAACGCATGGATCCCACCGTCGGGGTCGCACCCCTCCAAGGTGAGTTTCAGCTTCAAGGCGCCGAAGGCGGGCTACTACTGGTGGCTCTGCAACCTTCCGTGTGACTCCTACTCGATGCAGTCGGGTGGCTACATGCAGGGCGAGATCCACGTGGTGAAAGCCTGACCCAGCAGGCCTCGTCGGGACACCCCTGTAGAAGGGGCAATGCTCGGATGGCCGCGACCTCCCAGACGATCCCGCGGGCGAGGGAGCTCGTATCCGGCAAGATGCAGACGCATGAACTCCAAAGAGGCCGAGCTCACTCGGCGCTTCTACGCCGCCTATCACAACCCGCGCCTCGCGGTGCTCGAGGGGTTCCACCCTGCCCGTCACGCGGCCCGCTTCGGCGCCCGGCTGGACGTGGCCGTCACCTACGACAGGGAGAAGCTGCACAAGCTCGGTGAGCGTCTTGCTCCCGAGTTCGTTCCGAGCATCGATGAGATGTTGCAGGTCGTGTCCCGGGAGCGCTTCACGCGGCTTTCACGGCGAAGTCTTTCCAGCCCGCTCCTGTCGATCTGCACGCGCCCTGAGTACGACATCGCCTCGGTGCTCGCCGAGCGCGCCAAGCCGGTCGTCCATCTCGATCGCCCGCGCAATCCGGGGAACGTGGGAGCCGTCATCCGGGTGGCTGCCGCCGCCGACCTGGGGGCTGTGACGGTGTCCGGCCAGGACCCCTGGTCGCCGGTCGCCCTCCGCAGTGCCACGGGGCTGCAATTCGCCCTGCCCGTGGCAGGGATGGAGCTGTCCACGTCCTGCAGCCGGCCGATCGTCGCGGTGGACATCGACGGCGACCCCGTGCACACGTCGAATCTCCCACGCGACGCGATCCTTGTCGTCGGCGGTGAACGCCGCGGGTTGCCGGGGTGGATCCGTGACGTGGCAGATCGATCGGTCGGCGTGCCGATGAAACCTGGAGTGTCGAGCTTGAACCTCGCCACCGCGTTGTCGGCTGTGCTGTATGCCTGGAAGATCTCCGCATTCGAGCGCGACGGGTGCTATCCATGGTGAGCCTTGCATGAGCGGCAGCCGTCCTGGCTCGGTGGCGGGTCAGGGCGGCTCCATGCCGAGCTCGAGGCGGCGTTCATCGACGGGTAGCGCTGCGAAGACGTCGACGGAGTTGTGCACCGGACTGCGTCACGCGCCAAAAGCGACTGCGCCACCCAAGGGGCGCGCGGTAGGGCACATCCGGCCCTGTCAGCGCTCCACTTCGATCTGGGCCATCCCGACCAGAAGCCCGCCACCCCGTTGTCTCAGGCGGGCCGACTCTCGGGGGCAGGCGGTCGGTGATGGCTACCTCGGCGGACGGGGCGTAGACCGGACGATCCATCGTCTCCCGTCCCAGGTTTGGGACATTGGAAGCCCACCAACCGCCCCGACAAGGACGCATGCCCTGGTCGAGGGACACGAGAGGGCCAGTGAGCCGCTCGCCGGCCGTGGAGTGCGCACTCGTTGGAGTGCCCAGCGGTCTGTCCGCCAGGACTCGGCGA